>NZ_JAOQKE010000007.1:0-531 GCF_025567005.1 Muricoprocola aceti | reverse complement strand
CCTGGAACAGCTCCCCGGACTTATACTTTTTCACTTCTTTCCCATTGATCAGTACTTTTCCTCGATAAGGCTTACAGATATTGCTGATCACTTTTAATGTGGTGGATTTACCCGTTCCGTTGCCGCCTACTATGGCATAGAGCACATTTTTGGGAACCTGAAGCGTGACTCCTTTGAGCACATCCGGGCTGTCCTTTTCATAACGGAACCAGGCTTCCTTCACCAGCACCGCAGGATCTTTGATGTTGTCCGGATCCAGGTCGGTTTCCGGCGTATCATCCACCGCAGTCACCTGTGGGGCATGGTCTTGAAACACCTGATCCAGCCATTCTGCACCTTCCCGGACGGTTAAGGGACATCTGCCCTTTCCTCCCACACCATAAAAGATCTGTACCGGCGTCGGCATGGCGGTAAACATCTCATTGCCGCACTTCTTCAGGTAATCTCCCACTTTCCGCGGTTCATCCTTTGCAATCATTTTCCCGTCTTCGATCACCACTACTTTATCTGAGCAGTAGTAGATATCTTCCA
>NZ_JAOQKE010000006.1:0-128825 GCF_025567005.1 Muricoprocola aceti | reverse complement strand
AATGTCGGAAAGCCGTGTGAGGGAGAACCTCATGCACGGTTTGATGAGGGGAAAGAGGGCAAAGCCCTCTAACCTACTCTACGCAATTTGTTTAGACAGGTACTTCATTTGTGACCTCAATACAAGCGTTAATATAATCGCGGAAAAGAAGCAAAGAAAAAGTTAAAAAAAGTGGTTGACTTTTTAGAAAGTCCATTGTATACTAATAAACGTGCTAAGGAACACGAAGCACATAAGAAATGCAGGAGTGGCGGAATTGGCAGACGCGCAGGCTTCAGGTGCCTGTGGTCGTTAAGACCGTGTGGGTTCAAGTCCCATCTCCTGCATCTTTTTTGTTTTACAGAGCTTATCTGTTTGCCGGATAACTGGAATTTACGCTTTTGGACGATTACAAATTTATATTTGATTCTAAGACTAATAAATGCTATACTTCAAGATAGCATTTATTTTTTTCATAATAATTAAATTAGGAATCTTTTTGGAGTGGAGGAGAAACAAATGAAGAAATCTGTGGAAGAATATGTAAGAAGTATCCCTGATTTCCCGGAACCGGGGATTATTTTCCGTGATATTACAAGTGTACTGCAGGATGCAGAAGGTCTGCATATGGCGATTGACGAGATGCAGGCGCTGATTGATGCAGATAAGGTAGATGTGATCGCAGGTACAGAATCCAGAGGATTCATTTTTGGAGCTCCGATTGCTTACAATTTACACAAGCCATTTGTTTTAATTCGAAAAAAAGGTAAACTTCCTTGTGAGACCGTTTCACGTTCCTATGATCTGGAATATGGTACAGCTGAGATCGAGATGCATAAGGATGCTATTAAGCCAGGACAGAGAGTAGTGGTCATTGATGACCTTTTAGCTACTGGCGGAACTCTGGAAGCATGCAACAAGCTGATTGAAGAACTGGGCGGAGTTGTAGCGAAGAACGTATTCCTGATTGAACTGGCCGGTTTAAAGGGAAGAGAAAAGTTAAAGGATTATGAAGTAGCATCCGTAATCCGTTATGACGGAAAGTAAAAGTTCCGGAACAGAAATCCAGATTTAGACGGTGATTAGATGAATAACACAGAGAACACAACAAAACTTGAAGAAATCAAAAAAGTGGAAGCCAGTGTGAAAAAGATGGAAGATTTCACAGATCCGGAGGAACTGCATCAGGAGCTGCTGGCAGGAATTCGGAAGTACCATCCGTCTGCAGATTTGTCTTTGATTGAGAAAGCCTATCAGGTAGCGGCAGAAGCACATAAGGATCAGAAAAGAAAGTCCGGTGAGCCTTATATCATTCATCCGTTATGTGTAGGCATCATTCTTGCAGATCTGGAGATGGATAAAGAGACCATTGCAGCGGGACTGCTTCATGATGTAGTAGAAGATACCGTCATGACCTATGACGAGATTAAAGAAGAGTTCGGAGAAGAAGTGGCACAGCTGGTAGATGGTGTTACCAAGCTGGGACAGCTGAGCTATTCAGCAGATAAAGTAGAAGTTCAGGCTGAGAATTTACGAAAAATGTTTCTGGCTATGGCGAAGGATATCCGTGTCATTATTATCAAGCTGGCGGACCGCCTGCATAATATGCGTACGCTGAAGTACATGCGCCCGGAAAAACAAAAGGAAAAAGCCAGAGAGACCATGGACATTTATGCGCCGATTGCACAGCGTCTTGGTATTTCCAAAATCAAGGTAGAACTGGATGACCTTTCTCTGAAATATCTGCAGCCGGATGTCTATTATGATCTGGTGGAAAAGATTGCATTGCGTAAAACAGAGCGTGAGAAGTTTGTTCAGAGTATTGTAGATCATGTGAAAAAGCATATTGACGAGGCAGGGATCAAGGCACAGGTAGATGGAAGAGTGAAACATTTCTTCAGTATCTATAAGAAAATGGTGAATCAGGACAAGACACTGGATCAGATCTATGACCTGTTTGCAGTTCGGATTATTGTGGATACAGTAAAAGACTGTTATGCTGCCCTTGGTGTGATTCATGAAATGTATACTCCGATTCCGGGGCGTTTCAAGGATTACATTGCTATGCCAAAGCCCAATATGTATCAGTCACTTCATACAACTCTGATTGGACCAAACGGTACACCGTTTGAGATTCAGATTCGTACCTTTGAGATGCATCGAACAGCAGAATATGGTATTGCAGCTCACTGGAAGTACAAGGAGCAGTCTGATGGCAAGAAGTCAACAGGTAATCAGGAAGAAGCGAAGATGACCTGGCTGCGTCAGATTCTGGAGTGGCAGAGGGATATGTCTGATAACAGAGAGTTTATGAATCTGTTAAAAAGCGATCTGGATCTGTTCGCAGAAAATGTATATTGTTTTACACCAGCAGGAGATGTGAAGAATCTTCCGGCAGGCTCTACACCTATTGACTTTGCATATAGCGTACATTCTGCGGTTGGTAATAAGATGGTGGGAGCCAGGGTAAATGGCAAGCTGGTGAACATCGATTATGTGATCCAGAATGGAGACCGGGTGGAAGTCATTACTTCACAGAACTCCAAGGGACCAAGCCGTGACTGGCTGAAGATTGTAAAGAGTACCCAGGCAAAGAATAAGATTAATCAATGGTTTAAGCAGGAACTGAAAGAGGACAATATTGTCAAAGGACAGAGTCTGTTTGCCAGCTATTGTAAGGCCAAGGGCATTGTGCAGAGTGATTTGCTTAAGCCGGAGTTTATGCAGGCAGTAATGGCAAAATACGGATTCCGTGACTGGGATTCTGTGATGGCTGCGATCGGACATGGTGGTCTGAAAGAAGGACAGGTGGGAAACCGCCTTTTAGAGGAATACAAGAAAAAACAGAAAAAAGAGCTGACCGATGCACAGGTACTGCAGGCCGTAGAGAATACCGGCACACAGGTGCAGACAGCCGGAAAAGACAAAAACCGCAGAACACATAATAAGAGTGGAATTGTGGTAAAAGGAATTGACGATGTGGCAGTTCGTTTTGCCAAGTGCTGCAGTCCGGTACCTGGAGATGAGATCGTTGGGTTTGTCACCAGAGGCCGTGGTGTGACGATTCACCGGACAGACTGTGTGAATATGATTCACCTGCCAGGGGAGGATCGGGTAAGACTGATTGACGCAGAATGGCAGGCAGCAGGAGACATGTCCGGCAGATACCCGGCTGAGATCAAGATATTTGGAAACAATCGAACTGGACTGCTGGTAGATATTTCGAAGATATTTACAGAACGCCAGATTGATATGATAGGAGTCAATTCCAGAACCAGCAAGCAGGGAACTGCAACGATTTCTCTTTCTTTCGAAGTAGGAAGCAGAGGAGAACTGGATTCTCTGATTGCCAAACTCAGACAGGTGGAAAGTGTAATTGATATTGAGCGAACCACCGGATAAGGAGCAGCGATGGGAAAGTTAAAAATAGAACAGCGTGTCATTGGACCAGTGGCAACAAATGTTTATCTTGGAATCAACACGGAGACGAAAGAAGCATTTCTGGTAGATCCGGCAGATCGGGCAGAAGATATTGCCCTGTGGATTACACAGGCGGGAGTAACGTTAAAAGCCATTTTGTTGACCCATGGTCATTTTGATCATATTGGAGCTGTATCAGAATTGAAGAAACGTTTTCAGGTTCCGGTATATGCTATGGCAGCCGAAGTGGTGGTTATGGAGGATTCTACACTGAATCTGTCCTGCAACTGGGCATCTGCATTTACCGTGAAATGTGATCAGGAACTGAAAGACGAAGAAGTGATTTCAGTGGCAGGATTTGAGATAACTGCTTACCATACTCCTGGTCATACCAAAGGGGGAGCATGCTATTATGTAGCATCGGAACGGGTGCTGTTTGCAGGAGATACCCTTTTTTATCATTCTGTGGGAAGAACGGATCTGCCCACAGGAAGTATGGGAGAATTAAGAAGATCCGTACAGCGGCTGTTGTCCATATTGCCGGATGAGACAAGAGTACTTCCGGGACATGACTGCGACACCAGCATTGCCGATGAAAAAAGATATAATCCTTATAGTTAAAGGAAATGAATATGATTGCTGTACAGTTAAATAAAAGAGATTTTGAATACGATATCCATTCCCTGATACGGGCTTTTTATCCGGGAATGGATGTTCCTGTGTATCAGGAAGCGGAACCACATCCGGAAGGATGGGAGAAAAAACTGGTGGTGGATTATCAGCCGGATAAGATCACACTGGTGTTTCAGGACAGTGACGGACAGATATTGGCGAAGAGAGAGCAGCAGGTAGAATACGAAGCAGATCGAAAAGCTACGAAGAATGTGCTGAAAAGTATGCTGTACGAATTGCTCAGAGACTATACAGGACAGGATCTTCCGTGGGGAAATCTGACGGGCATCCGGCCGACGAAGATCCCTATGGCTCTGCTGGAACAGGGATGGAAGAATACAGAGATTGCAGATTATATGCGAAAGACGTATTACACCAGTAACGAAAAAACGGCGCTTTCCATCATGATTGCCAATCGGGAACGGCATATTTTAAAAGACATCAATTATGAAAATGGATACAGCCTGTATGTCGGCATTCCGTTTTGTCCGAGCATCTGCCTGTATTGTTCTTTTAGTTCCAGCCCACTTTCGGTATGGAAAAATAAAGTGGATACGTATTTAGATGCACTTTGTAAAGAAATCGAAGCTTGTGCCAGAATCTATCGCAACCGCAAGCTGGATACGATCTATATGGGAGGAGGAACACCAACTACCCTGGAACCATATCAGATGGATCGTCTGCTGACAAAGATAGAGGAATGCTTTGACCGCAGTTATCTGAAGGAGTTTACTGTGGAAGCGGGACGGCCGGACAGTATTACCAGAGAAAAGCTGGAAGTACTGCGCAAACATGGTATCAGCAGAATTTCCATCAATCCACAGACTATGAATCAGAGTACTCTGGATATCATCGGACGAAGACACACGGTTGAACAGACTGTGGAAGCATTTCATCTGGCCAGAGAACTTGGATTTGATAATATTAATATGGATCTGATCGTAGGGCTTCCGGGGGAGGAGTATGAACAGGTGGAACATACCATGAAAGAAGTGACCGCTCTGGATCCAGACAGTATCACAGTGCATTCTCTGGCAGTGAAACGGGCAGCCAGACTGAATATGTTCAAAGATCAATATAAAGAGATGACATTTACCAATAATCAGCAGATTATGGAGATGACCGCCAGATATGCATATCAGGCAGGACATTCCCCGTATTACCTTTACCGTCAGAAAAATATGGCAGGTAATTTTGAAAATGTGGGTTATGCGAAGCCGGACAGTGCAGGAATTTACAATATCCTGATTATGGAGGAGAAGCAGAGTATTCTGGCGCTGGGAGCCGGAGCAACGTCAAAGAAAGTTTCCGGGGAATTGATAGAACGTACGGAAAACGTAAAAGACATTAAGAATTACGTGGAACGTATAGACGAGATGATTGAGCGAAAAAGGTTATTAATGGAAACGGATTCATAATGAAAAAAGAAAAGAAGCAAACGTATCATCTGATCAACGGTGATCTCTCCAAAGAGATTTCCCATGGGATCTGTGTAAGTAATCTGGCCTATAAGGTGGGAAAAAAGCTGTTGCTGGATGAAAAAACATGTTATAATCTGGCTGTCATGGGATTGCTGCATGATGTGGGAAAGCAGGAGATGGTGCGAAACGTATTTAAACGGGGAGAAGATCGGATTCTTCGCATCGAAGAAATGCGTTATATTCGAACCCATCCGGTTCTCGGGTATGCGATACTGAAGGAACAGGGGTATCCGCAGGAACTGGTAAAATGGGTGCTGTATCATCATGAGAACTATGATGGCACAGGCTATCCATCTAATATAGCAGGCGAAGAAATCCCACTGGGAGCACGCATCCTCCGGGTGTGTGATGTATTTGCAGCTTTGACCACAGAGCGTCCTTACCGGAAGGCATATACAATTGAAAAAGCAATGGAACAGATGATGGCAGAAGTGAAGAACTTTGATATGAAAGTATTTCTGGCATTGATGGATGTGGTACATGAGAATACGGCAGAAGAACTGTGTGATCACCAGGATCTCAGGATTGATGCACCACATTGGACAGAAGAGAAAAAAACGACAGGAGGAATGTTATGAGTTTGAAAAAGAAACCGGTAACCGGTATGAAAGATATCTCTCCAAAGGAAATGGAGATCAGAAACTATGTCATGGGACTGATTAGGGAAACATATGGACAGTTTGGATTTTCTGCAATTGAGACACCATGTGTGGAACATATTGAGAATTTATCCAGCAAGCAGGGGGGCGAAAATGAAAAACTGATTTTCAAGATCCTGAAAAGAGGAGAAAAGCTGAAGCTGGAGACAGCTCAGTCTGAAGCCGATCTGGTAGATGGAGGGCTTCGTTATGACCTGACTTTGCCGTTATCCAGATATTATGCCAATAATGCCAACGACCTGCCATCTCCATTCAAGGCACTTCAGATGGGAAATGTATGGCGCGCCGACAGACCACAGCGAGGCAGATATCGTCAGTTCATGCAGTGTGATATTGATATTCTGGGCGAGCCTACTATTCTGGCAGAGATTGAACTGATCCTGGCGACATCTACATTGGTAGGAAAGCTGGATTTTGAAAATTTCACGATTCGTATCAATGACAGAAGAATTCTGAAGGCTATGGCAGCTTACAGCGGATTTGAAGCAGACAGCTATGATACCGTATTCATTATTCTGGACAAGATGGATAAGATTGGTCTGGAAGGTGTAGAAGAAGAACTGACAAAAGAAGGATTCCCGGAAGAAGCGGTAACAAAGTATCTGGAGATGTTCCAGAAGGTAACACCGGATCTGGAGGGAGTCAAATATCTGAAAGAAGCGTTGCAGGGAGTGTTGGATGAAAAGACTGCAGATGATCTGGCGCTCATTATTGAAAGCGTGGAGACAGTTCGTACCGCGAACTTTAAGATTGTCTTTGATCCGACACTGGTACGAGGTATGTCTTACTATACGGGCCCGATCTTTGAAATCAGTATTGATGGATTCTCTGGTTCTGTAGGCGGCGGTGGACGTTATGATGAGATGATCGGACGATTTACCGGTAATCAGACACCGGCATGTGGATTCTCTATTGGATTTGAACGAATTGTCATGCTGCTTCTGGAGAAGAACTATCAGGTCCCGAATAAGGCGGGAAAAGTCGCTTTCTTAATTGAAAAGAATATGCCAAAAGATAAGCTGCTGGATGTATTCCGTCAGGCAGAAGAAAAACGCAAAGATGGTACGACAGTGAGTATGAATATGATGAAAAAGAATAAAAAGTTCCAGAAAGACCAGCTGGCTGCAGAAGGTTATACTGAGATTTTGGAATTTTTTGCGAAATAAAACAGATGCTTTAAAGGAGAAAGATTATGGCAGAATCAATGAAGGGATTGCATAGATCCCACAGATGTACAGAAGTGACCAAAGAGATGATCGACAGTGAAGTAACCCTGATGGGATGGGTACAGAAAAGCCGTAACAAGGGTGGAATTGTATTCGTAGATTTACGTGACCGTTCCGGTATCATGCAGCTGATTTTTGAGACCGGCTGTGAGAACGGAATTGATGAAGAAGGATTTGAAAAAGCTGGAAAGCTGAGAAGTGAATTCGTAATCGCTGTGACAGGTATTGTAGAAGCCCGTTCCGGTGCTGTGAATCCAAATCTGAAGACAGGCGAGATTGAAGTCAGAGCAAAGAGCCTTCGCGTATTATCTGAATCAGAGACACCGCCATTCCCGATTGAAGAGGACAGCAAGACCAGAGAAGAACTGCGTCTGAAATATCGTTATCTCGACCTGAGAAGACCGGATCTGCAGAGAAATCTGATGATGCGTTCCCAGGTTACGACACTGGTTCGTGCATTTATGGCGAAAGAAGGATTCCTGGAGATCGAGACACCGACACTTTGCAAAAGCACACCAGAAGGAGCAAGAGATTATCTGGTACCAAGCCGTGTACATCCAGGTTGTTTCTATGCGCTGCCACAGTCTCCTCAGCTGTATAAGCAGCTGCTGATGTGTTCCGGATATGACCGTTATATCCAGATCGCAAGATGTTATCGTGATGAAGACCTGCGTGCTGACCGTCAGCCGGAGTTCACACAGATTGATATGGAGCTTTCCTTCGTGGATGTGGATGATGTTATTGATGTAAATGAAAGACTGCTGGCTTATCTGTTCAAAGAAGTTCTGGATGTGGATGTACAGCTTCCAATTCAGAGAATGACCTGGACGGAAGCAATGAACCGTTTCGGTTCTGACAAACCGGATCTTCGTTTTGGTATGGAACTGACTGATATTTCAGAAGTAGTAAAAGATACCGAATTTGCAGTATTTAAGAATGCACTGGAGGCAGGCGGTACGGTGCGTGGTATCAATGCCAAAGGACAGGGCGGTATGCCTCGTAAGAAGATCGATAAGCTGGTAGAGTTTGTAAAAGGATATGGAGCAAAAGGGCTGGCTTATGTAGCGATTCAGGAAGATGGCACAGTAAAATCTTCTTTTGCAAAATTCATGACAGAAGAACAGATGCAGGCTCTGATCCAGGCTATGGACGGACAGAACGGAGACCTGCTTCTCATCGCAGCAGACAAGACCAAGCTGGTATGGGATGTGCTGGGAGCACTTCGTCTGGAGATGGCAAATCAGATGGGACTGCTGGATAAGAATGAGTTCCGTTTTGTATGGATTACAGAATTCCCACTTCTTGAGTGGTCAGATGAGGAAAACAGATTCACAGCCATGCATCATCCATTCACCATGCCGATGGAAGAAGATCTGCAGTATATTGACAGCGATCCTGGACGTGTACGTGCAAAGGCATATGATATCGTATTAAATGGAAATGAAATCGGTGGAGGAAGTGTTCGAATCCATCAGAATGATATTCAGGAGAAGATGTTTGAAGCCCTTGGATTTACCAAAGAAAGAGCGCACGAACAGTTCGGATTCCTGCTTGATGCATTCAAATATGGAGTACCACCTCACGCAGGACTGGCTTATGGACTGGACCGTCTGGTTATGCTGATGGCAAAACAGGACAGCATTCGTGATGTCATTGCATTCCCGAAAGTAAAAGATGCATCCTGTCTGATGACAGAAGCACCGGAGCGTGTGGAAGAGAAACAGTTGCAGGAACTGGGCATCGAAGTAGCAGAAGCAGAGGAAGAATAGATAAAAATAAGAAATACCGCAGTCTGCCGGAAAATAGAACCGGTGGATTGCGGTATATTTTGTTTTATAAACAGGATCAGTCAGATTTCACTGCTTCATTTAAAGAGGACAGTGATTCATCCAGATTACCGAGAAGGGCATCAGTAAAAGATTCGTCTAATACCGGATCCCAGGTATGCCCGTCATTGTAGAGAAGAATGGTAACAGGAGTAACGGTACTGCTTACATTATTCTCCAGTGCATCCATCAGAATCTGACCGGTTTTCTCATTAAAGTCATCCTCGCTGTCACGAATAGACTCGGTGGAGGTGCCATAATCTCTGAGGGGACCAAGGCTGCTTTCTATCACAGCATTCAGATCAAGACTGGTAATATTCACAGTGGCCTGGGCTGTATCACCATCCTGCAGAGTGTCTGTGATCTCGTAGTCAAAGAACTGGGCAATCTGCTGGAACAGAAGCTGGTCTATGGTATCTGCCTGGCTGGTGCCAACAGCAAATATATCAGAAATGTTCAGATAATTCTGCCAGTCCTGCGCAGTAAAGTTACAAAATGGCGTCAGAGTCAGATCCAGAATATCTTCCGGTGCCAGAAGATAAGGGTCTGAAAGATACTCAACAAGACCACCGGCAAGCTCGTTTTCCAGCTGTGCATTGGCTTCAATCTTCCAACTGTTGTCTTGTCCAGTCAGATGAAAGGTCGCAGTGGTAGTAGCCATTGGATAATCGTGCTCATCCAGACACTCTTTCATCAGAGAAAACGAGGAAACCGAGGTATCCTGATCAGCAGAAGAACCATAGTTTAAGGAATTCTGGTATATCGCCTGACAAAGATCCGTTGCCAGTGCTTTTGCATCCAGGTTGGTAATGCTGACAGTAACCGTGGCTGCAGTACCGTCCTGGGACTGGGAAGAGGAATCAATATGATATTTGAAATTTTTAAAAAACAGCTTAATTGCATCAGTGGCATCCGGTTCGGAACCGACTGCCTGACCGGCAGCAGACTGAACGTCTTCATAAGACACAAAAGATGTGATGGTGTTCTCATCCAGCTTCTGGATGGCATCCAACTCCCGGCGTACTGCCTTTTCTGGTCCCGCATAGCCACATCCTGTGTAAAGGCATGCAGAACATACCAGCAAAATAAGGCTGCATGAGTGTCGCTTCATACGTATCTCCTTAATATGACAAAGATAAAAAATAATATGTCACAATTCAATTATAATATAGGAAAAAAGGAAAAATGTCAAACTATATGGAAAATTATGTAAAAATCTTAAGATTTATGCATGAATTCTGTGAAGAAATTGTGAAAACCAAAACTTTCTAGTGCATTTGAAAATGGAGTATGATACTATACAGAAGTAAAAGTTTGCGAAATTGCGAAATAAACAGAGGTTGAAAATATGAAGAAAAAAGCAGGCATTGCAGTTGCTGTGGTGGTAGTGGCAGCAGGTGCGGGTGTTGGAATATGGCATTATTGTGGAGCAGAGAAAGGAAGCGGAAGTACATCCAATGCGGTTTTTGTAGATTCTGTTGGAACGATAACTGGTCTTACCGGATCTGGTGGATTGTTCAGCAAATATTCCGGTGTGGTGGAGCCACAGAAGACAGAAAAGATTCAGCTGACAAGCGGATTGACAGTGAAAAAGAACTATGTGTCTGTGGGGGACGAAGTGCAGGTGGGGACAAAGCTGTTCTCCTACGATACCGATGATGCTCAGGATAAGATCACGCAGCTGGAGATTGATATTGAGAATTATGAGATTTCGATTAAATCTTCAGAATCTCAGGTAGCACAGCTGGAGAAGGAGCGTAACAAAGTATCCGATGATGAGAAGCTGTCCTATACGACGCAGATCATGACAACGCAGAACAATATCAAGCGTTATCAGTATGAAATGAAGAGTAAGCAGGCAGAGATGGAGAATCTGAAGAAGCAGATTGCCAATGCAGATGTGACCAGTCCGATTCAGGGTATTATTAAGAGCATCTCTTCGAATACCGGAGAGGATGACAGCTCAGATACTTCTTCCAGCATGAATTCAGATAATGAGGATTCTTCTGCATACATGACGATTATGGCAACAGGGGAATATCGCATTAAGGGAAAAATCAATGAGCAGAATATGTCGGAGATATCCGAAGGTATGGATATGATCGTATATTCCCGTGTGGATGAAAGCCAGACATGGAAGGGAACACTGACAACCATTGACAAAGAAAGTAATTCATCCAATTCGAATTCTTCTTATAGTTTTGGTGATTCAGGTGACAGTTCGATGACTTCTTCCAGCACCTACCCATTTTATGTAGAACTGGATTCTTCTGATGGGCTGATGCTGGGACAGCATGTCTATCTGATGGCAGACAATGGCCAGGCAGATGGAGAAGAGGAAGATGGCCTGTGGCTGGAAGATTATTATTTCATCACTGATGAAGACGGAGCAGTTACCAATTATGTCTGGGCAGCAGATGCCAATGACAAGCTGGAAAAACGGGAAGTGTCCTTAGGGGATTTTAATGATGAGACCTTTAAGTATCAGATCCTGGATGGACTGACTGTAGATGATTATATTGCATTCCCGAGCGATGAGTGTGTGGAAGGCGCGGCAGTGACCAGAAATGCAGAAGATCTGTATGATGATACAGATGTTATGGATGATGGGGATGACGGCTTTACCGATCTGGAAGATTACGAAGATGGAGAGGATGCCGGCCTTACGGATCTGGGAGATTACGAGGACGGAAATGATGCCGGTCTTACCGATATGGGAGACGCTTATGAGGATGCCGGTTCAGGCGAAGAAGTTTATGAATAGACAGACAGGCAGGAAAAGGAACAGATAAATGGAACAACCACTGGTTTTAAAATTGGATCATATTGATAAAGATTATGTGACTGGAAAGATTGTAGTGCCGGCACTGCGAGATGTGACGCTCCATGTAGAGCAGGGAGAATACGTTGCCATCATGGGACCGTCCGGTTCAGGTAAATCCACTCTGATGAATATTATTGGATGCCTGGATGAACCAACCAGAGGATCCTTTGAATTAAACGGAAAAAATGTACTGGGGCTGAATGACAATGAGATTGCAGATGAAAGACTAAACAACATTGGATTCGTATTCCAGACATTTCAGCTGCTTCCGAAGCAGACTGCTCTGGAAAATGTATGCCTGCCACTGGTATATGCCAAAGTAGGCAAAAAGGAAAGAAGAGAGCGGGCTGCCAGGGCACTGGAACGGGTAGGCCTGGCAGAACGAATGGATTTCCTGCCAACCCAGCTGTCCGGAGGACAGAAACAGAGGGTGGCTATTGCGAGAGCCATGGTGAATAATCCGAAGATTTTGCTGGCGGACGAACCGACCGGTGCGTTGGATTCCAAGTCCAGCGTGCAGGTACTGGAATTATTCCAGAAGCTGAATGAAGAAGGGGTAACGGTAATCATGATTACCCATGATGCCAAAGTGGCAAAGCATGCGAAGAGAACAGTATACATTTTCGATGGACAGCTGGGCGACAGAGACCTGAATCAGGATGAGTAAGACAGAGAATCGAAGGTGGAGGATCTGAATGAAAAATAAGAAGAAAGTGAAGACAGCGGTCATTGTTGCGGCGGCTGTGACCGGCGTGGCCGGTGCAGGAGTGGCAGGTGTGACCTATATCAGAAAGAATAACAGCAAAGCAGTAGAAGTGACTCCGGTGGCAACACTGAATATGGGAGACATGCTTTCTATGGGCTCAGATGATGGAACATCCGGACAGGTTGTGTCCAATGTCAGCCAGAATGTGCGGATACCGGACGGAAAAGTGATCGATCAGGTATATGTAAAAGAAGGCGATAAAGTCAGGATAGGAGACAAACTTCTCAGCTATGATACGACGTTATTGGGACTGGATAAGGAATTGCAGGAGATTACGGTAATGGAGCTTGGTCTGGAGATCAAGTCTGCAGAAGCAGATCTTGCCAAACTGCAGAACGCAAAGCCAGGAGATGCGATCCTGGATAATCTGAGCAGTGATTCCTCCAGTTCACTGACAGACAGCGCAGATGATGTAGAATCAGATGACGGTGATGATGGAGGAGACGAGGAAGCACGACTGGTAGAGAATACCAGAGAACTTCTGGCGGCTCAGGAAGATGGGATTGGTGAAAGTGCTGCCTCAGATGCCCAGACGGAAAGTACAGAACAGGCAGCTACAGAGAACAGTGATGATACGACTGAGACGCAGGAAAGCAGCAGTGTCTCAGAAAGTGAAGCGGTCATTGACCAGTCTGACAGTAATGCAGATAATTCAGGGGAAGTACTGACTCCAGGAGATCTGGATGGATCAGAAAATGGTACAGACCAAAGTAATGATCAGCAACAGGATAGTGACAGTGATAAGAATGAGAAAGCAAAGCATAACCAGAGCCTGGAGAAGTTTTTTACAAATATCAGAGTAAAGCTGGCAGATGACGGAGAAGAACCTTTGCTGGCAGATGTAAAGCAGGGGGAACAGGCAGAATTCTCTCTGGATGGAAAGATCAAACTGATTCCTCATTTTGCAGAAGATACAGAGCATCATTTTTGCAGTAAAGATACCTATACGATGTTGATCAGAGGCGTGAAGCTGAAAAAGCAGATCGAAGGTAAAGTATATGGAACAGCGCAGATCAACGGAGAAGATTATCCGGAGATTGGAGGATTTACACTGGCTCAGAAAAGTGACAGTGAAGATGTGGTACAGTTAACAATAGCCTTTCATGATGGACTGGATCAACAGCATGAAATTTTACCAGAACTGGAAGATATGTATCTGGAACTGACGCTGGATTCAGAAGAAGTAAGTGGGGATCAGTTGACAGTGCGTACAGCCGGTGAAGAAAAAGATATTATCTTTACGGTGAAGGGCGCACAGTCAGAGGCAGAATCTGAAACAGAAAGCACGGCAGAGACGGACAGTGAGATGACAGAGGCACCAGAGACAGAGCAGGCAGGTGACGTCGCGGTATTGGATCAGGATGCTGAGAACAGTGTAGAGCCGGGAACGGAACAGCCAGATGAGGATCTGATTACGGAGCCGGCGTTTGAGGTACAGAATATTCATTTTCAGATTCACTGGAACCATGGAACGAATAGTGTGCAGAGCAGACCTGCCTCTATGAAAGTATATTTTTATCAAAAAGGTGTTATGCAGCAGGAAGATCCAGATTGCACGTTCACACTGACACCCGGCAGCAGTGCGGCAGTGGGAGTCGATAACGGAGTAGATGGAACCAGTGAAACAGTGGCAGAAGAGATGACCACAGAAACAGTTGCTCAGACAGAAGCACAGACGGAATCGGCTTCAGAAAATGCAGAGACCGGAACAGGGACAGAAGCGTTTACAGAAAGCATGACAGAGGAAGAGACTGCACCGGCAGAAGAGATCAAAGATGAAACAGATACTACATCTGCGATAGAAGACTGGAAGCCGATTGATCTGAAATTACCAGATACGATAAAACTCAATTCCTCAGAGCTGGGAGAAAGCGAGCAGACCTGGAATGAACTCTGGTCAGGTTATGCACCAAATTATTCCATGAAAGTAACTGGCCTGAAGCTGGATGCCAGTGATGCTTCTGCTACGGTGCAGATCACGATGACTTATAACCAGCCAGAAGAGTCACCATTGATTAAGCTGAACCCAATTTCTGAACTGACCTGGCAGCATGGGGTAAATACACTGAATGAGACTGGTATGCGCGCCTACAAAGGAAGTGGAACGGCTGAGGATCCGTATGTGTTCTTTGTCACCGATGGGGTGAAGATCACCAATACCTTTGTAAACTGGGTGCTGGGATTTAACGAAGAGGGAACAGAACGTGTCAGTGATGGATATTACGTACGTCTGGAGATTCGTGAAAGTGATACCATTACCGGAGCCTTTATCAGAAGTATTGATCTGGATGGCACGGTGTTGACAGATCATGGCTATGGACCTGGTACGTATTGGGTATTTAACAGTGATACCGGTATCACAAAGTACGAGGAAGAGGTACCGGATGATGGCGGTGGAGGTATGGATCCAGGCTGGGGCAATGACAATGATGGTTCTACTTATACAGCAGAGGAACTGGCGCAGGCAATTGAAGATAAAAAGCTGGAAATCCAGAAGCTGAAGCTGGATGAACGTCAGGCAAAGCTGAAACTGAAGAATTATAATAAAGAGATGGAAGAATCCACGGTAGTCAGTGCGGTAGATGGATATGTGAAGTCTATCAATGGCAGTGAAGAAGATGCCTATATGGTGGTAGACAGTGAAAATGGTCTGTATGTCAAGACAACAGTCAGTGAGCTGGACCTGGCTGATGTAGCGGTAGATCAGGTGGTCAACTGCAGTTCATGGGATACTGGTGCTCAGTTTACGGCAAAGATTACAGAGATCGATGCGTTTCCAAGCTCGGAAGATGGGTCGGATAATAATTACGGGTCTTCCGTAAATGTGAATTCTTCCAGCTATCCGGTATTGGCAGTCGTAGATGAAGATACTGCAGAGAATCTTTCTGAGTATGAATCAGTCAGTGTGACATTCCCGTCTACAACGGTAACAGATACCGGAGCCATTTATCTGGAGAAAGCCTATATCCGTGCGGAAAACGGACAAAGCTATGTCTATATTGCCGATGAGAATGAGAAACTGAAGAAACAGTATATTCGAACAGGTGGTACAGTATGGGGATATGTAGAAGTGAAACAGGGATTAAGTACAGATGATCAGATTGCGTTTCCTTATGGCAAAGCTGTCAAAGAAGGTGCGGCTGTGAAGCTGGCAGATGAGGAATGATAAAAACGCAAAATGAGAGGAGGAAGCAGTCTTGCTTGAGAATATAAGACTATCTTTTCAGGGAATCTGGTCACATAAGATGAGATCCTTTCTGACTATGCTGGGTATTATCATTGGTATTGCATCGATTATTGCAATTGTATCTACGATTCAGGGAACTAATGAACAGCTGATGCAGAATGTGGTGGGATCTGGCACGAACGCAGTAGACATTAACCTGAGTCAGGGAAGTGCGGATAATCCACTGGATTTTTCCTGGAACAGCGTACCGTATGGTATTCCGGTTCTGACAGAGAATATTCGTGAAGAATTGCTGAATGTAGATGGTGTGGAGGATGCTACTTTTTACGTTTCCAGAACCTATGCAGACGGGATTTATTATCTGAACCAGTCCCTGCAGGGAGCAGATATCTATGGTATTGACAACCGCTATTTTAATGTCAATGGGTATGTAGTACGCACCGGGCGGGAATTCATAGACAGTGATTATAAGAACTTCCATAAAGTAGCTATTCTGGATCAGGATGCGGCCAGCACTCTGTTTCAGGAGGAAAGTGCACTGGGGAAAACCATCGAGATCAGCGGAGAGCCATTTACCGTAGTCGGAGTGGCACAGCTGCAGTCTGAGTTTGAACCGGTGATCAACAGCATCGATGAATATTATACTTACATGGGGGATGATTCCTCTACCGGAAAGGTATTTATTCCGTATGAGTCCTGGCCGATCATCTATCAGTACGATGAACCGCAGAATGTATCTGTTCGAGCAGCAGATGTAAAAGCCATGACAACTGTTGGAAAGCCTTGTGCGGAGATCCTGAACGGATACCTGAATACATCCAGCTCCGAGATCAAATACCGTGCAAAAAACACGTTGGAAAATGTAGAAAAGCAGCAGCAGATTAATCAGTCAACCAATCAGCAGTTGATCTGGATCGCCAGCATTTCCCTGCTGGTAGGTGGTATCGGTGTGATGAATATTATGCTGGTATCTGTGACAGAACGAACCAGTGAAATTGGTCTGAAGAAGGCGATTGGAGCAAGAAAACGGGTCATTCTGACCCAGTTTCTGACGGAAGCGGCTGTACTGACCAGTATGGGCGGAATTATCGGAGTTGTTGCGGGGATTGCCATGGCACAGGCGATTTCCAAAATCGCGCAGGTTCCGGTGGGAATCAGTATCCCGGCCATTATTGGATCTGTCATTTTCTCAACGGTAATCGGGGTCATTTTCGGATTCGTACCGTCTATTAAGGCGTCCAACCTGAATCCGATTGATGCATTACGGCATGAGTGATGTGCATTATGTACAAAACTGCATAAAATGGCGTAAATACAACCAAAAGGACTTGCATGCAAGTCCTTTTTGTGTTAAACTTAGCAAGTCGCAAAAATCACATATGCATATGTCTGCAGGTGGTGCCGCAAGGTTCCTGCTGATGAATTGTATATGGCAGAAAAACCAATATTAAAGGAGAAGTAAAATGAGCGTTATTTCAATGAAACAGTTACTGGAAGCAGGTGTTCACTTTGGACATCAGACAAGAAGATGGAACCCTAAGATGGCTCCATACATCTACACAGAAAGAAATGGTATCTACATCATCGACCTGCAGAAGTCTGTAGGAATGGTTGACGATGCTTACAATGCAGTAGGTGATATTGTTGCTAACGGTGGAACAATCCTCTTCGTTGGAACAAAGAAACAGGCTCAGGATGCTGTTAAGACAGAAGCTGAGAGATGTGGAATGTTCTATGTAAACGAAAGATGGCTTGGTGGTATGCTGACAAACTTCAAGACAATCCAGAGCAGAATCGCACGTCTGAAAGAGATCGAAACTATGGAAGCTGACGGAACATTCGATGTTCTGCCAAAGAAAGAAGTTATTGCATTAAAGAAAGAAATGGAAAAACTGACAAAGAACCTTGGCGGTATCAAAGAAATGAAGAAGATCCCAGATGCTATCTTTGTAGTTGACCCTAAGAAAGAAAGAATCTGTGTACAGGAAGCACATACACTTGGTATTCCACTGATCGGTATCTGTGATACAAACTGTGACCCAGAAGAACTGGATTACGTAATCCCAGGTAATGACGATGCTATCAGAGCTGTAAAACTGATCGTTTCCAAGATGGCAGATGCTGTTATCGAAGCAAATCAGGGAGCAGAACCAGCAATCGAATTCGAAGGTGGAGAAGCAACTGATATCGAAGAAGTTGTTGCAGAGACGGAGGAATAATTAGATGGCTATCACAGCAGGAATGGTAAAAGAGTTAAGAGAGATGACCGGCGCTGGTATGATGGATTGTAAGAAAGCTCTTACAGCTACAGAAGGCGATATGGACAAGGCAGTTGAGTTCCTGAGAGAAAAAGGACTGGCTACTGCTCAGAAGAAAGCTAGCAGAATTGCAGCAGAAGGTATCTGCAAAGTTATGGTATCTGATGATGACAAGACTGCAGTTGTTGTAGAAGTAAATGCTGAGACAGACTTCGTTGCTAAGAACGAAAAGTTCCAGGCATATGTAAGCGAAGTAGCAGCTCAGGCAATGGCTTCAGATGCAGCAGACATGGAAGCATTCATGGCAGAAAAATGGCTGCCAGATACAACTAAGACTGTTCAGGAAGCACTGGCAGGACAGGTTGCTGTTATCGGCGAAAACATGAACATCAGAAGATTTGAAAAAGTAGTTGAACCAGAAGGATTTGTATCTTCTTACACACATGCAGGCGGAAAGATCGGAGTTCTGATCGACGTTGTGACAGATGTTGTAAACGATGAGATCAAAGACATGGCCAGAAACCTGGGTATGCAGGTTGCGGCTATGAAGCCTCAGTTCACAAACAGAAGCGAAGTAAGCGAAGAACATATCGCTCACGAAAAAGAGATTCTGTTAGCTCAGATCAAGAACGATCCGAAGGAATCCCAGAAGCCAGAAAAGGTAATCCAGGGAATGATCAACGGACGTATCAACAAAGAGCTGAAAGAAATCTGTCTGCTGGATCAGGTATATGTAAAAGCAGAAGATGGAAAACAGTCTGTACAGGCTTATGTTGATTCCGTAGCAAAAGCTAACGGCGCAAAGATCGCGATCAAGAAGTTCGTTCGTTTTGAAACAGGCGAAGGAATGGAAAAGAAAAATGAAGACTTTGCTGCAGAAGTAGCTGCACAGATGAACGCATAATTCCATATTGTATGAAATTGTTGAAATGATGAATGACCCTTACGAATGGCATAATACCATTTGTAGGGGGCATTTTTTGCGCAAAAACGGTTATAAAAAAGCGAAAGAGAACATGGAAAACATTTGTCAAACATAAATTGCAAAAAAATGCATAAATGGTAGAAACAGTAACTTTATGTGGAGAATCCGGACTTGAGCATGAATAAGGTACTTGCGGGAGAATATATCGACATTCTGTAACAGATCAGAACAAATTTACATTCATTTTACATAAAAAAGCATACGAATTTTACATGGAGTAACTATAATGTAAAAGATTGCAAATTAAGTATGCGAAAAAGTCAGTTGGTAAATCCAATGGAGTGAAAGGAATGTAAATGAAAAAAACAGAAGATAAATATTTGATGAACCGAGAATTGTCATGGCTGAAGTTTAATGACCGGGTATTGGATGAGGCAGGCAACTCAAGAGTACCGCTGGCAGAGAGACTGACCTTTGCGTCTATCTATCAGTCAAATCTGGATGAATTCTATATGGTCCGGGTGGGAACGCTGATGGATCAGATGGAAGCATCAGAAGAAGTCAGAGAAAACAAAACCAATATGACCAGTGAGGAACAGGTGAAAGCAATTGTAAAGGAAACGCGGGAACTGGACCTGAAAAAAGCACGTATCTGTGAGCAGCTTATGGGTGAACTGGAGCCAAAGGGCATTCGGATTGTGAATTTCAACAAATTATCTGATGAAGAAGGAAAACTCTTAGAAACTTATTTTGATACAGAGATTGCACCATATCTGTCAGCGAACATCATCAGCAAGCAGCAGCCATTTCCATTTTTGAAAAATAAGGAGATTTATGCGGCAGCCCGGCTGGAAAGTAAAGGTGGGAAGACCAAAACTGCGATCATACCATGCAGTAACAATGTATTTCGCCGTCTGATTGATATTCCCACCAGACCAGGGAATTTTATGCTGTCGGAAGAACTGATTTTACACTTCTTCCCGAAGATGTTCCGAAATTATACGGTAAAAGAAAAAACACTGGTTCGTGTAACCAGAAATGCAGATATTGACACCGAAACTATTTATGATGAAGATCTGGATTACAGGGATGCGATGGAGAATTTGATCCGTCAGAGAAAGCGCATGAAGCCGGTGCGCATGGAACTGTCCAGAGAGATTAGTAAAAAGATGGTACAATCTCTGTGCAAGACCATTCAGGTAGATATAACACATGTATTTTTATCCGATGTGCCACTGGATCTTTCGTTTGTCTTTGGCATTCAGAATTATCTCAGGAGTAAAGGAAATGAAGAACTGTTTTATCAGAGACGTTCTCCGCGGATGTCACCGGCACTGGATATCAAGAAGAGTCTGATTGCACAGATTGAGAAGCAAGATGTACTATTGTCTTATCCTTTTGAGAATATTAAGTCTTTTATCAACCTTCTTTATGAAGCTGCAAAAGATGATACTGTGGTATCTATCAAAATGACGTTATACCGTCTGGCAAATAAGAGTCAGATCATTGACGCATTGATCGAAGCTGCTGAAAATGGCAAAGAAGTGGTGGTTTTGGTGGAATTGAGAGCCAGGTTTGATGAAGAAAGCAATATTGAATATTCCAGAAAGCTGGAAGAGGCGGGATGCCGTGTTATTTACGGTCTAAATGGGTATAAAGTGCATTCCAAACTTTGTCTGATTTCCAGAAAAACGGAAAAAGGTGTCTCCTATATTACGCAAATCGGAACCGGTAACTATAATGAAAAAACAGCAGCATTGTATACGGATCTGTCATTGATTACAGCGAATCATGAGATCGGAAAAGAGGCAGCAGGGGTATTTGCAGCACTGTTAAAAGGGGAATTCGTGGAAGAAACAAAGTATCTTCTGGTAGCTCCAAAATGTCTCCAGAATAAAATACTTGACATGATTGACGAAGAGATCGAAAGAGTGCATCGGGGAGAAGCAGGTTATGTCGGAATTAAGATTAATTCACTGACAGATAAAACCATTATAGATAAACTGGTCGAGGCTTCTCAGGCTGGGGTGAAGATTGAGATGATCGTGCGCGGGATCTGCTGTCTGATTCCTGGTGTAAAAGGTTATACGGAAAACATCAAAGTGATCAGCATTGTCGGTCGTTTCCTGGAGCATTCCAGAATCTATCGATTTGGAACGAAAGAACGGGAAAAAGTCTATGTCGGATCGGCTGATTTTATGACCAGAAATACCATACGTCGTGTGGAAGTGGCTGTTCCGATTCTGGATCAGCAGGTACGCGATCGCCTAGAACATATGTTTGAAATGATGATGAGCGATGATGAAAAGGGAAAAGAACTGACCAGTAAGGGCCTTTATGTCAGCAGAAACTTAAGTGATGTCAAGATGGATTCCCAGGAGTTATTTTATGCAATGGCCTATAGCCAGGCAGAAAAAAATACAGTGAAAAAGTGAACCGTTCAACAGAAAAAGGAGAAAAAGGTTAGAAAAAAGTGGATTACAAAAAAGTATTGGAAAATAAAGAAGTAAAAGCATTTCTGAAAAAAGGAAATGAAAATCTCGGGATTCTGGGATACACGGATCACTCTGAAAAACACTGTGCAATTGTAGCAAAAAGGGCAGGAGAAATACTGGAAAAATTCGGTTATTCCAAGCATGAGATCGAACTGGCACAGACTGCAGGTGCTCTGCATGACATTGGCAATGCCATAAACCGGAAAAATCACGGTGAATATGGAGCTTTGCTGGCCAATGAACTGCTTCAGAAAATGGGAATGTCGTTGGAAGACCGGATGATCATTGTATCTGCCATCGGACATCATGATGAGTCCACCGGTGGAGCAGTAGACCAGGTATCAGCAGCATTGATTCTGGCAGATAAGACCGATGTCCGGAGGAACCGTGTCCGCACAAAAGAGAAAGCCAGTTTTGATAAACATGACCGGGTGAATTATGCAGTCACCAATGCAACCGTAAAATTAAATTCGGAAAAGCATGTGATCACCCTGGACCTGGAGATTGATGAAAGCATCTGTACCATGTATGAATATTTCGAAATTTTTCTGGGACGGATGATGATGTGCCGACAAGCGGCAGAGATGCTGGGCGCCAAGTTTAAACTGTTGGCAAATGGAAGTAAAGTATTATAAAAATGAAGAGATAGAGGGCTTGTGAGAAGATTGTTACTCATGAGTCCTTTGTTTTATAAATTGCGAAATGAACAGGATTCGATTATAATAGTTATAAAGAGAACGTTATAAAGCAATTTGTTCAAAGCGAAACGGAGGCTGTAGATGGGTAATTATTTCAATCCTGGAAATGAAAAGTTTGATCGAATGATTCATTCAGAAATCTATGTCGATAAAACAGAATTGATTGCATATACCAATGGGGTAATCAATACATTACAAGAATATGTTTGCGTTAGCAGACCTCGCAGGTTTGGAAAGTCTATGACAGCAAATATGCTTGCTGCTTATTATAGCAGGGGATGTAGTTCGGAAAATCTTTTTCAAAATTTCAAAATAGCAAAAAACACCACTTATCATATTAGTAGGAATCAATTATAATAAAAAAACACATGAATGCATGATAGAAACACAGAGAAAATAACTGAGATTATAAGACAGTTAATATGTCTGAAGAAAGGAAAAGGCACTATGAAAGGTAGAAGATGTGTAGCAGTTTTTTGTATGACAGCTATGTTGTTATCAGTAAATGAGATGGGAGCAGGATCGTGGAAACAGGGAGAATTAGTTGTAGCTGCGGAGGATTCCATGTGGAAGGAAATTCCGGAGTATTTTGTATTTTCCAGCGGCGTGGGCGCCTGGGCAACAGAACTTCAGGTGGAAGATGACGGCTCGTTTACCGGAGTTTATCATGATTCGGAGATGGGAGATACCGGTGATGGTTATCCCAACGGTACGGTGTATTTTTGTAATTTTTCGGGCAAATTCACGGAGCCACTGAGATTTGATAAATGTATGTATGAAATGGATCTGGAAGAACTGGAGACAGAGGGCACCGAAGGAGAATCTTATATTGAAAATGGTGTACGTTATGTGTATTCGGAACCATATGGTATCTCCGGTGGAACACAATTTACATTGTATACACCGGGGCAGCCATATGAAATGGTGTCGGAAGATTTTGCCTGGTGGGTCAGAAGCTCAAGTGGAAGTCAGGAGACGGATTATCTGACCTGCTATGCTATTTGCAATGCTGCAACGCAGGATGGATTCGTCGGCTATGAGAATCAGGAAGGTGAAGACAGGGAAGACGAATATATTTTTGCCCAGTCGGATCATGAATATTTAAACGAACAGGATATTATAGGCAAGAGCAAAGAAACGATCCAGCAGGCGATCAATGAGATCTATGCAAGACATGGACGGGTATTTCAGAAGTCCGATGTGGCAGCGTATTTTGCATCCAAAAGCTGGTATTATCCGATTCAGGAGAAGACAGACGACCAAATTGTGGCAGAATTTAACAGCTATGAAAAAGCAAATGTAGATTTCCTTGCAAAATATCTGTAAAAAATATAATGCAAAAGAGGAGTCAGGATCCAGATGTAAATGAAAAGAAGATTTTGCGTGTCCGCGTATCAAAGACTTTTGTGCACTTTTGAAAGAATGGAAGGATATTGATTAAAAATATAGGCAGATTGTCCCTTGAATTTCAAGATAATCGGACTATAATAAAAGACAACAAATCAAAGAGAGTTACTTAAATTCGTTGAAGAGAACAAAGTTATTTCCGCAAGGATCTACAGAGAACCTGTATTTGGTGAGAGCAGGGATACTGGAAGAAATAAATATCATCTCTAAGAAGCAGCCTGAATCAGGAATAATGCAGTAGGGTTCGCCGGTTTTCTACCGTTAAAAAGAAAGCGTATGTTAGTACGTTCAGAGTGCTGTGATGACGATCACAGAATCAGGGTGGTAACGCGGAATAGAATTTCGTCCCTGTCAGTGTAGGAAAAGATACACTGACAGGGATTTTTTCATTTCACAATAAGGCCTTAGGAAATGGAAAACAATGTCCGGGTTCCTCAACGAAAAAAGCACCTTCTTTCGATTCAAGAATATTTTCAGGAGGAAGATTCTATGAAGTCTTTACAGAAAGCAAGCAAATTTTTATCCGATTATACATCGGTTGTCGTGATACTGATCGCAGTCGTCACATTTTTTATACCTGGTATGATGGGATGGGTGAACTATCAGCTTTTCACTGATCCAGTGGCCAATAAATTTACCAGTCAGTCCATTATCATTGGCGTGATCATGTTCAGTATGGGCCTGACCTTAACAACGAAAGATTTTCAGATTCTGGCGCAGAGACCTTTTGATATCTGTATCGGAGCGGTGGCACAGTATTTCATCATGCCGTTCCTGGCATTTACTTTATCCAAGGTATTACGTCTTCCGGATGGCATTGCACTGGGACTGATTCTGGTAGGCTGTTGTCCGGGCGGTGTATCATCCAACATCATGTCTTATCTGTGCGGTGGTGATGTAGCGTTTTCTGTAGGAATGACAACAGTATCAACGATCCTGTCACCAGTGATGACACCGCTGATGGTTTCCCTCCTTGCAAGAGGAACGAAGATCACCATTCATGGATTGCCGATGCTGGTATCCATTCTGGAAACCGTCATTGTTCCGGTTGCATTTGGATTTGTGCTGAATTTCCTGCTTGGAAAGAAAAAAGCATTTCAGGAAGCGCAGAAAGTCATGCCAGGAATCGCAGTACTTGGCCTTGCATGTGTGGTTGGAGGCGTGATCTCTTCTCAGGGATCCAGATTCTTCCAGTCAGGACTGGTGATCTTTGTGGCAGTGCTGCTTCATAATGGACTTGGGTATCTGCTGGGATATGGAGCCGGAAAACTCACCGGAATGAATAAAGCAAAGAAGAGAACGATTTCCATAGAGGTAGGTATGCAGAATGCGGGACTTGCCACCAACCTGGCAACTACTACCGCACAGTTCGCAAACACGCCAGAATCCGCAGTTATCTGTGCCGTCTCCTGTGTATGGCATTCTATCTCAGGAACTTTACTGGCAGGAATGTTTGCCATGAGAGATAAAATGCAGGAAAATAAAGCAGCCAGAAAAAATCTGGTTGAAGAATAAACAGAGAAAGTAAAGGAATTTCAAACCTTTTACTATATATAAGAAAAAGACATCAATGGAGGAATGAAAAAATGTCAGAAACAGCAAGAATTTTTTATCAGGAAGATTGTAACTTATCCTTACTGGAAGGAAAGACCATTGCCATCATCGGTTACGGCAGCCAGGGACATGCACATGCACTGAACCTGAGAGATTCCGGATGCAATGTCATCATCGGTCTGTACGAAGGAAGCAAATCCTGGGCAAAAGCAGAAGCACAGGGATTTAAGGTATATACCGCAGCAGAGGCTGCTAAAAAAGCAGATATCATTATGATCCTGATCAATGATGAAAAACAGGCAAAGCTTTACAAAGAATCCATCGAACCAAACCTGGAAGAAGGAAATATGCTGATGTTTGCCCATGGTTTCAATATCCACTTTGGATGCATCAAACCACCAAAATATGTGGATGTTACCATGATTGCACCAAAGGCTCCGGGACATACCGTAAGAAGTGAATATCAGGCTGGCAAAGGAACTCCTTGTCTGATAGCTGTAGAACAGGATGCTACAGGAAAAGCAAAAGAACTGGCTCTGGCCTATGGCCTTGCAATCGGCGGAGCAAGAGCAGGCCTTTTGGAAACAACCTTCCGTGTAGAGACAGAAACAGACCTGTTCGGTGAGCAGGCAGTCCTTTGCGGTGGTGTATGTGCCCTGATGCAGGCTGGATTTGAAACTCTGGTAGAAGCCGGATATGATCCAAGAAATGCTTACTTTGAATGTATCCATGAGATGAAGCTGATCGTTGACCTGATCTATCAGTCAGGATTTGCCGGAATGAGATATTCCATTTCCAACACCGCAGAATACGGCGATTATGTAACCGGACCAAAGATCATTACTGAAGATACCAAGAAAGCTATGAAGAAGATTCTGTCTGATATCCAGGATGGTACCTTTGCAAAAGACTTCTTATTAGATATGTCTGATGCGGGAGCACAGGTTCACTTCAAAGCAATGAGAAAACTGGCTTCCGAACATCCATCAGAAAAAGTCGGTGCAGAAATCCGTAAGCTGTACAGCTGGAATGGAGAAGACAAGCTGATCAATAATTAATTTAATTTTAGAAAAAGGTGCGCAAGAGACTGCGCATCTTTTTTTGTGTCAAAATGAGGCTGCTGGCTGACTTTCAGGGTATGGAGAAAAAGTGCAGGACCATAAAAATCCAGAAATTGCTCTTGCCGATCTTTGTCATTCAGATGTTCTGGCCAGCGTCCTTCCAGTGTCTGTCCCAGAAACAGAGAAGTATAGTGGCATATCAGATGCTCGAATGCGCGGTAATGGATGGATTCACAGAATCGGTTCATCAGATGTCGGTGGGAACGAGCCATATCCAGATAAAGTTGCAGCGCTTTTGCAGGGTCAGAACAGCGCTCCGCTTTTTTGCCCAGATCAGTCATTGCCTCCTGACAGGACCAGTCAATGACATCTCCGATATCTTTAAAATGATAATAGAATGCCTGGCGTGAAATGCCGCATTGTGTGGCAAGCATCTGTACATTGAGTTTATCCAATCCTTTTTCTTCTATTAATGAGAACAATTCTTTTGCAATCATTCGTTTCATATTAACTGGCATACTGTCATTTCCTCCGGAAAATGCCGGTATCTTTCATCTCTTATATAGAAAGAACAGGCATAGAATATAGAATAGTATAACAAATGCCGGCAAAATAGAAAAGAATAAAACTTGACAGATTTCAAAAAGTGTAAAGAACTTGAACAGATCATGGAACTTGCATATTTTCCTGATTTCAAATTTATGATACAAATGTATATCAGATGGGAAGTACTCAAAAAAGAATGGAGGAAAAAGGATGAATGAAGTAAAGACACCAAAGAAACCGTTTTATGTGTACTATGCGATTGTTCTGCTGGCCTTGTTTCTGATCAATGCTCTTCTGGTTCCCAGAATGGCCGGACGTATGATAAAACAGGTGGACTACGACACATTTATGAAGATGACGCTGGATAAGCAGATCGATGAAGTAGAAGTTCAGGATAATCAGATTATTTTTACTTCAAAAGATGACAAGACAATATATAAGACCGGGGTGATGAATGACCCGGATCTGACACAGAGATTGTATGACAGTGGAGCGAAATTTTCCAGTGAGATTGTCGAGCAGATGTCTCCGCTGCTTAGCTTTGTTATTTCATGGATTCTGCCGATTCTGATTTTCTATGTACTTGGTCAGTGGATGTCAAAGAAGATGATGAAGAAAATGGGTGGCAGCAACTCCATGATGTTTGGTATGGGAAAGAGCAATGCCAAGATCTATGTAAAGTCTTCGGAAGGTATCAAGTTCGCTGATGTGGCAGGCGAAGATGAGGCAAAAGAGAATCTGACAGAGATCGTGGAATATCTGCATAATCCAGAAAAATATAAGGAAATTGGAGCGTCCATGCCAAAGGGAATCTTGCTGGTAGGCCCTCCGGGAACCGGTAAAACCATGCTGGCCAAAGCAGTTGCCGGCGAAGCCAATGTCCCGTTTTTCTCTATGTCCGGTTCAGAATTTGTTGAGATGTTCGTAGGTATGGGAGCATCGAAAGTACGTGATCTGTTCAGTCAGGCAAAGGAAAAGGCACCATGCATTGTGTTTATTGATGAGATTGATGCCATTGGAAAAAAACGTGACGGACAGATGGGCGGCAATGATGAAAGAGAACAGACTCTGAATCAGCTGCTGACGGAAATGGATGGATTTGAAGGAAATAATGGAGTCATTATCCTGGCAGCAACCAACCGGCCGGAATCCCTGGATCCAGCGCTTCTTCGCCCGGGACGTTTTGACCGCCGCGTACCGGTTGAACTGCCAGATTTAAAAGGACGTGAAGAGATCCTGAAGGTGCATGCGAAGAAGATCAAACTGGCAGATAATGTAGATTTCACGAAGATTGCCAGAATGGCATCCGGTGCATCCGGAGCAGAGCTTGCAAATATCACAAATGAAGCGGCTCTTCGTGCTGTGCGGGATGGCAGAAAATTTGCCACGCAGGCAGATCTGGAAGAAAGTATAGAAGTAGTAATTGCAGGATATCAGAAGAAGAATGCAATTCTGACAGATCATGAGAAACGTGTAGTATCTTATCATGAGATCGGCCATGCACTGGTAGCTGCAAAGCAGACGAATTCAGCGCCTGTTCAGAAGATCACCATTGTGCCGAGAACTTCCGGTGCACTTGGCTATACCATGCAGGTGGAAGATGGCAACCATTATCTGATGACCAAAGAGGAGATGGAGAATAAAATTGCCACCTATACAGCGGGACGTGCTGCAGAAGAAGTGGTATTTGGATCTGTAACAACTGGTGCTTCGAATGATATTGAACAGGCAACCAAACTGGCCAGAGCCATGATTACCCGTTACGGTATGAGCCAGGAATTTGATATGGTTGCCATGGAAGCGGTAACTAATCAGTATCTGGGTGGAGACACATCGTTAAGCTGTTCAGCGGAGACACAGACATTGATTGATAAAAAAGTTGTGGAGCTGGTAAAGAAGCAGCATGAAAAGGCTGGCCAGATTCTGCTGGAAAACAGAGAAAAGCTGGATGAACTGGCCACGTATCTGTATGAGAAAGAGACAATTACAGGCGAAGAGTTTATGAAGATTCTGAATTCATAGAAGCCTGAAAAAATGTGAAATAAGAGGTGTAAGGAATTATGAAAAAAATAGGCAAGGCGATTGCAAAAGGACGTTACCTGATCTTTATTCTGGCACTGGCACTTTTGGTACCGTCTGCGATCGGATACTTAAATACAAGAGTAAATTATGATATTTTAAGTTATCTGCCGGATTCTCTGGAAACGGTATCTGGACAGGATATCATGGTAGACGAATTTGGCATGGGAGCTTTTTCCATGGTCATTGTAGAAGGCATGGATAATAAGGATGCGGCTGCACTGGAAGCGGATCTGGAGACTATCAATCATGTAAAAGAAGTGTTATGGTATGATGATATGCTGGATTTAAGTGTTCCGGTATCTATGATTCCGGACAGCATCCGAGATGCATTCTTCCAGGGGGATGCAACCATGATGATTGCGCTCTTTGATAACACCACATCTGCTGACGAGACGATGGAGGCTATCACAGCTATGCGTAAGATGGTGGGAAAAGAATGCTTCATCAGTGGTATGAGTGGAGTTGTTACAGACATTAAGAACCTGGCACTTCAGGAAATGCCGGTTTATGTTGTGATTGCATCGTTACTGTCATTACTGGTGCTGTTGCTGACCACTGATTCCTTTGTACTTCCATTTATTTTCCTGTCAAGTATAGGATTTGCTGTCGTATACAATATGGGTACGAATATTTTCCTGGGGCAGATTTCCTATATTACACAGGCACTGGTTGCAGTATTGCAGCTGGGTGTTACCATGGACTATTCCATTTTCCTTCTTCACAGTTACGAGGAAGCTAAACCGAATTATGAGAACCGTAATGATGCTATGGCAGAAGCTATTTCCAATACATTTATTTCTGTAGCAGGTAGCTCAGTTACCACGGTAGCTGGTTTTGCAGCATTAATTTTCATGACTTTTGAACTGGGACGTGACCTGGGTATCGTTATGATTAAAGGTGTAGTGATCGGTGTGATTTGCTGTGTTACGGTATTACCTTCTATGATTTTAATTTTTGAAAAAGCGATTGATAAGACCAGACACAAGCCATTACTGCCATCCATGGATAAGATCTCTGATTTTATCATCAAACATTCCTGGATCTGGCTGATTCTGTTCGTTGTCGCTTTTGTGCCGGCACTGAATGGAAACAATGGTGTAGAGCTGTACTACAACATTGACAGTGGACTTCCGGATACTCTGGACAGTGCAATTGCCAATAAGAAGCTGTCAGACGAGTTCCATATGAGTAATGTGCATCTGATCATGGTAGACAGCAGCCTGGATGCAAAATCAAAAAAAGAGATCCTGAATAAAGTGGAAGATGTGGATGGTGTGAAATGGGCACTTGGCCTAAACTCTGTAACTGGGGAGATGATTCCGGACAGTATGATTCCGAAGAAGCTGACTTCCAAACTGAAATCAGATAACTATGAGATCATGTTTGTGTGCTCTGATTATTCAGCAGCAACAGATGAAGTCAACGCACAGATTGCCTCTATCAATGACATTGTAAAATCCTATGACCCGACAGGAATGGTAATCGGAGAAGCACCGCTGATGAAAGACCTGGAAGATACCACCAGTGTAGACTTGGTAACGGTAAATACCGTATCCATACTGGCGATATTTGTAATCGTTATGATTGTATTTAAATCAATTTCACTGCCTGCCATTCTGGTAACGGTAATTGAATTTGCAATCTTTGTAAACATGGCGTTCTCTTACTACGGAGGTATTTCCCAGCCATTCGTGGCACCGATTGTAGTAGGAACCATTCAGCTGGGTGCAACGGTAGACTATGCGATTCTGATGACGAACCGTTATAAGACGGAACGTATGGCTGGAAAAGAAAAACATGAGGCAATTTCCATTGCCCATAAGACTTCCTTCAAGTCGATTCTGACCAGTGGATTGAGTCTGTTTGCAGCGACGATTGGTGTGGCACTGTATTCAAATATTGATATGATTCGTTCTATTGTAATTCTGCTGTGCCGTGGTGCGATTATCAGTATGATCATTGTACTGGTACTTTTACCTGCAATGCTGACACTGTTTGATAAAGTGATTTGTTATACGACAATTGGAATGCGCGGCTGCGCAAAAAGAAAATAAACTAGCAACCAATGGGGACGTACAACCAATGGGGACGGAGTTTTCTGGCTCTTATGAGCCAGAAAACTCCGTCCCCATTGGTTGCCGCCTTTTTTTCTAAAAAAAACAGGAAAAAACGAAAATTTTCCTCATGAAATATCCTTGACAACTAATCAACGTTAGCATATACTTACAAAGTAGTCATTGAAATGTTAAGAAAGGGAGAGGATGAACACATGCCATTAACGATGGCCAAAACTGGCGAAGAATGCACAATTAAAAAAGTGGGAGGCAAATCCGAAACAAGACGTTTCCTGGAAAGCCTTGGTTTTGTGGTTGGCGCAATCGTGACAGTAGTCTCCGAGAACGCCGGCAATCTTATTGTGAATATCAAAGAATCAAGAGTTGCCATTGACAAGACGATGGCTAATAAGATCATGGTTTAACGGGAAGGAGAATTTATGAACACATTAAAGAATGTTTCTGTTGGAAAGACTGTGACAGTAAAAAGACTGCATGGGGAAGGTCCGATTAAGAGACGTATTATGGATATGGGTATCACAAAAGGCGTACAGGTCTATGTGAGAAAAGTAGCACCTCTTGGAGATCCGATTGAAGTAACTGTAAGAGATTATGAATTATCTCTTCGTAAAGCAGATGCGGAAATGATCGAAGTGGAATAATTTTTTTTGACCATAGGTTTGCTTGCACTAATGATTTGTAGCATATAAGAACAAAAGTGAGCAAATGATATAAAAACATAGTCTTATAAAACAAGAAGGAGTAAAAATTTATGTCAGTCAAGATTGCGCTCGCAGGTAACCCAAACTGCGGTAAAACGACACTGTTTAATGCACTGACAGGTTCCAATCAGTTTGTTGGTAACTGGCCGGGTGTTACAGTAGAAAAGAAAGAGGGTAAATTAAAAGGTCATAAAGATGTTACCATCATGGACCTTCCTGGTATCTATTCATTATCTCCATATACACTGGAGGAAGTAGTTGCCAGAAACTATCTGATCGCTGAAAGACCAGATGCCATTCTGAATATCATTGATGGTACCAACCTGGAAAGAAACCTGTATCTGTCCACACAGCTGATGGAACTGGGTATCCCGGTTATTATGGCTGTCAACATGATGGATATCGTGGAAAAGAATGGCGATAAAATACATATCGACAAGTTGAGCAAAGCTCTTGGATGTGAAGTTGTTAAGATTTCCGCTCTGAAAGGAACAGGAATCAAAGAAGCAGCAGAAAAGGCTGTAAAGGTTGCTCAGAATAAGAAGATCTCTACACCGGTTCACGAATTCCAGTCCGATGTAGAAGCTGTTATCACAGAAGTAGAAAACAGATTGGGTAACAGCGTTCCGGAAGAACAGAAGAGATTTTTCGCAATTAAGCTTCTGGAGAGAGATGACAAGATCAAGGCTCAGATGACATCTGCACCGGATGTATCTGCTGAGATCAGTGAACTGGAAAATAAGATGGACGATGATACTGAAAGTATTATCACAAATGAAAGATATGTGTATATTTCTTCTATCATCAAGAGCTGCTATACCAAGAACAAGACTGGTGAAAAGCTTACTATCTCTGATAAGATTGACCGTGTAGTAACGAACCGTTTCCTGGCACTGCCGATCTTTGCAGTAGTGATGTACATTGTATATTATGTTTCTATTACAACTGTAGGTGGATTCCTGACAGACTGGACCAATGATGTACTGTTTGGTGAAATCATTCCTCCGGCAATTGAGAGCTTTCTGACAGCCGTTCACTGTGCTGGCTGGTTACAGGGACTGATCCTTGATGGTATCGTAGCCGGTGTGGGTGCGGTACTTGGTTTCGTACCTCAGATGCTGGTACTGTTTATTTTCCTGGCATTCCTGGAATCCTGCGGTTACATGGCACGTGTTGCATTCATCATGGACCGTATCTTCCGCAAGTTCGGACTTTCCGGAAAATCATTTATCCCGATGCTGATCGGTACAGGGTGTGGTGTTCCTGGTATTATGGCATCCAGAACCATCGAGAACGAACGTGACAGACGTATGACTATCATGACCACAACCTTCATTCCTTGTGGTGCGAAACTTCCAATCATTGCCCTCATCGCAGGTGCACTGTTTGACGGAGCTTCCTGGGTAGCACCAAGTGCTTACTTCGTTGGAGTTGCAGCAATCATTATTTCTGGTATCATCTTAAAGAAAACGAAGATGTTTGCCGGCGATCCTGCACCATTCGTTATGGAACTTCCGGCATATCACTGGCCAACTGTCAGCAACGTATTAAGAAGTATGTGGGAACGTGGATGGTCTTTCATCAAAAAAGCTGGTACCATCATTCTTCTTTCCACAATTATTCTGTGGTTCCTGATGAGCTTTGGATGGATTGACGGATCCTTCACTATGCTGGAAGCAGAACAGCTGGATGCAAGTATTCTTTCTAAGATTGGTAATGCAATTGCATGGATCTTTGCTCCTCTTGGATGGGGTAACTGGAGAATGGCAGTGGCAGCAGTCACTGGTCTGATTGCGAAAGAAAATGTAGTTGGTACATTCGGTATGCTTTATGGATTTGCTGAAGTGGCAGAAGATGGTACTGAGATATGGGGACAGCTGGCAAGCAGCATGACTCAGCTGGCGGCTTATTCCTATCTGGTATTCAACCTGCTGTGTGCTCCTTGCTTCGCAGCTATGGGTGCGATTAAGAGAGAGATGAATAATACAAAATGGTTCTGGTTCGCAATCGGATATCAGTGTATATTTGCTTATGTAGTTTCTCTTTGCATCTATCAGATTGGCATGCTGGTAACAGGCGGCGGATTTGGAATCTTCACAGTAGTTGCAATTCTTCTGATCATCGGAATGATCTACCTGCTGTGCCGTCCATACAAAGAAAGTACCACATTAACAGAAAATGTAAAAGTAACAGCAAAATAAAGAAATTGAAATCGGTGCACAAACTTTCGTGCACCGATTTGTTTTCTGATGTATACTATAGTAAGTTCAGTTGGATAGAAAGGATGTGTGATATATGGGAACACTTTTCGTAGGAGCAATCGTAGTTCTGATTGTTGCAGCGATTATTCGCAGTATGATAAAAGACAAAAAAGCTGGAAAATCCATTCAGTGTGGTGTGGGATGCGAACACTGTGGAGGCCACTGTAATCATAACTGTCATTGAAAGCTGCCGTTGAAAAGGCTTTTAGCGGTTGCCAAAGAGGTCAGGTTTGGGGTATAATAAACCACGGGCTGGGCCTCTTTTTTTATACAGCAACGAAAAATTAGGAGAACACAATGAAAGATGATTCTTTAAATAAACTGGCAGTTAAGTCAGGCATTTTTTTTGTGGTCTGTCAGATGCTGATTCGTGGAATCAGTTTTGCTACCACACCGATTTATACCAGACTATTATCAACAGAGCAGTTTGGACAGATCCGGGTATATGAATCCTGGCTCCAGATTGCTGTTCCGATCATGTCACTATGTCTTTGGAGAAGCGTAGAGCGCGCCAAATATGATATGAGGGAGAAGTTTGACTCTTATACTTCTGCGGTGCAGAATCTTTCTTATATCTCGATTGCATTGATGACAGGGATTTGTCTGTTATTTAAACCACAGATTCAGAAGTTCTGTGGAATGGACGATGTGATGCTGTATACAGCATTTGGATATATCTTTTCCTATACCAGTGTGCTGTATATGAATCGAAGAGAAAAGCAGAGTATGCGCTATAAGTTTGCAACAGTTGCCTCGGTGCTTCTGGTAGTACCAGCCACTGTGATCTCTATTGGATGGCTGTATATCGGAAATGTCCGTGGAGAATTTGATCAGCTGGTACATTATCGGATCCTTGGATTTTATATTCCACAGATCATTGGCGGACTGATCATTGCGCTGATTATGGCTGTGCAGGGAAAGAAGCTGTTTTCACTGAAGTATTGGAAGTATGGCTTGCTGTACAGCATCCCTCTGATACCGGAAGTCTTATCTATTCAGATTATGAATCAGGCGGATAAGATTATGATCCAGAATATGGTAGGGGAATGGGAAACAGGAATCTTCGCTGTGGGAACTACCGTATCGTTTATTATCTGGATCCTGGAGGATTCAGTATGGAGTGCCTGGCTACCATGGTTCTTTGAGAAAATATCAAGAGGAGAAGAAGCAGATGTAGAAAAACCATGGGAAACAGTGATGCAGGGATTTGGTATGATTTCCTGGTTTGTGGTTATGCTGGCACCGGAGATTGTATGGATACTGGGAGGAAGAAAAAATATGGCAGCGATCTGGGTGATCGCGCCTATGGTAACGGGCACTCTGTTTCGATTTTACAGTTACAGTTATACTGCGATTCAGAATTATTATAAAAAAACAGCGCAGGTGGCACTTGGTACCATGCTTGCAATGGTAGTGAACGTCATATTGAATTATGTCTGTATTTTACAGTTTGGATATCAGGCAGCAGCTTATACGACTGCGGTTAGTTATGCATTTCTGCTGATCCTTCAGGGATGGCAGGAGATGAAGATTACAGGACAGCGGATTATTCCACTGTGTACGACCCTGAAATATGCAGCTGTATTTTTCATTTTGAATCTGCTTTCCATGGCTGCATATAGGATGCCATGGTATGCGCGCTATGTACTGATTCTGGCTGGATGTGCTTTTTCAGTGAAAAAAATTGCACCACAGTTCCTTGGAATTCTGAAAAATATCCGTACGAAAAAAAGTAAGTAAGCATAAGTTGAAAGAAGCGTAAAATTATGTTATAACCTTATTAATTGATTGATAACGATATATTACACAGACGCAGGAGGAAGTAATAAATGAAGCTTTTGGAAGACCGTATCCGTAAGGATGGAAAAATAAAAGAAGGAAATGTGCTGAAAGTTGACAGCTTTTTGAATCATCAGATGGATGTGAAACTGTTTCATGAGATCGGACTGGAATTCAAACGCAGATTTGAAGGGCAGGAGATTAATAAGATTCTGACGATTGAAGCATCCGGGATTGGAATTGCCTGCGTAGTGGCAGAAGTGTTTGATGTGCCGGTTGTATTTGCCAAGAAGACACAGACAAAGAATATTGCAGGAGAAGTATACCGTACTCAGGTAGAATCCTTCACCCATGGAAGAGTATACGATATTATTGTTTCCAGGGAATTCCTTGGAAAAGAAGACAAAGTACTTCTGATTGATGATTTCCTGGCGAATGGTAAAGCTCTGGAGGGATTAAGCACACTGGTACAGGATTCTGGAGCAGAGCTGGTGGGAGCCGGGGTAGTGATCGAGAAAGGCTTCCAGGTAGGCGGACAGATCATTCGTGACAAAGGCATTCATCTGGAGTCACTTGCGATTGTGGAAAGTATGGATGATAAAACCGGAACGATTGTGTTCCGTGAGCAGTAAAGAAGTAAAGATAGGAAGAAATATATGTCATTTGTAATAGAGAAAAAACTGAAAAATGTAATGACCTTATATTATCTCATGAAGCTGGATAAGAAGATTCCAACAGATCATGAGTTTATTCGAAAACGTCAGGGGAAAAAGGTCCATGAGCTGATGGTAAGTGCCTACAAGATCCCGTTTTACAGAGAACGGTTCGATCAGTGCCATCTGACGCCAGATGATTTTCACAGTGCTGAAGATCTGCAGAAGTTCCCGGTACTTACCCGTGCAGACTTAAGAGCCTGGATGCAGAAGGAATATGATGCCCATCCAGAGATGCATGAGAGATGGAATGTACTCAGTACCAGTGGATCTTCAGGAACACCACTGAAGTTTCTTCAGACACAGAGAGAGTCAGCATGTGTGGATGCAAACTGGATTCGAGTGCTGATGTATGCAGGGTATCATCCACTTCGGGGAAAGCTGTTTTCTTTTGAAACCAGTCATAAGCATGTGGATGCCAAAAAAGGAGATTCCATTATTCAGAAGTTTGGATTGATGAGACGCCGTGTTGTTTCAGAGAAGAACTGCGTAGGCGAAGGTATCCGTGATATTCTGAATGAAGTCAATGCCTATGAGCCAGATGTACTTTGCTTCAGAAGAAACTGTCTGGTCCGTATGGCGTTATATGCACAGCGCCACAATATGAAGGTACATAAACCCAAGATCTATGTGCCGGTCAGTGAGATGGTGGATGACATGACGCGAAAGGTGCTGGCAGAGACCTTTGGAGATGGTCTGATGGACGCATATGGCAGTTCAGAGACAGGGAGCTGTATCATTCAGGTGCCAGGAGCAGACCTGTATTATATCAACAGTGATACTCATGTAGTGAATATCTATGATGAGGATATGCAGCTGGCTGATGAAGGAAAGGTGGTCATTACAACCTTATTTAAAAAGGATTTCCCGATTATCAATTATGAGATCGGTGATCGTGCATCTTCTGTGACACTGGATGGAGTACGTTATATTAAGACGATCAAGGGAAGAGTGAATGACCTAGTCAGACATGAGCATGGAGATGAGACTTCGGCACTGGAACTGATGAAGATACCGAATGGAATCGTAGGGATTGCACAGTTCCGTTATATCCAGGAATCTTATCATGATATGCGGATTCAGCTGGTGAAGGATCCGGGAAATGATGCACATACGAAGGAAGAGATCGAGGCATTTTTCCGGGAAAAGATGGAAGCACTTTTGGGTGATGAGTTCCAGCTGCACTTTGACTGGATGGACATCATTCCACCAGATGAGAATGGAAAAATGCGTTGTTTTGCCTGCAAGATGCAGTGAAACAGTAAGAGATAAGTCGTGAATTAGGAGGTGACCAGGGTGTTATATTCGATTGTGATTCCCTGTTATAAATCTTCAAAGACCATCCGTAAAGTTGTGGAGATGACCATGCAGGAGATGGACAGGCTGGATCGCAGAGAATATGAATTCGTGCTGGTAGATGACTGTTCACCGGATGATGGAGAGACCATGGCAGCTCTTATGGGACTGGTAAGAGATTATGCCTGTGTGAAGGTAGTGGAACTGGCTAAGAATGCCGGACAGCATAATGCGGTAATGGCCGGTCTGAATGAGGGAAGTGGAGATGTATTTATCGCCATGGATGATGATATGCAGACACATCCGTCCCAGCTGGGGAAATTACTGGATGAATTTGATAAGGGATATGATATTGTATATGGATATTATGAACATAAGGAGCACAGCAAGTTCCGTAACTTTGGCAGTTATGTGAATTATATGACAGTCCGGATTCTGCTGAAGAAGCCAAAGGATCTGAAGACGTCCAGTTTCTGGGTGATCCGGAAGTTTGTGCGTGATTATGCAGTGGAGTACAAAAGCGCTTATACGCATTTGCAGGGACTATTTCTGCGTACAACACGTAACATCAGTTCTGTACCGATCCAGCACTTTAAGCGAGAAGTTGGTACTTCGAACTATACTTTGAAAAAGCTGATTAAGCTCTGGTCTAATATTCTTGGATTTTCCATTGTACCGCTGCAGATGGCTACCTATACCGGATTTTTCTTTTCTCTGATAGGAATTCTGGCGGCAATTGGAGTCATTATTTTGAAGTTTGTCCGGCCGGCAACCTATATTGGCTGGCCGTCTATGATGGCAACTATCTGTTTCTTCTCAGGACTGAATCTAATGTTCATGGGGATCATTGGAGAATATGTGGGAAGAATATTCTTGGGAATGAGTAAAAATCCTCAGTATGTGGTGCGCCAGGTACATCACAGGGACGCATCTGATGAGGAAGAAAAGGAGAGGTAATGAAAAAGCTGATGATTATGGGTGCCGGAATCTATCAGGTACCATTGATAAAAAAAGCAAAAGAGATGGGAATCTATACCATTGCAGTCAGCATACCGGGCAATTATCCGGGATTTGCCCTTGCAGATAAAGTAATCTATGAAAATACCGTGGATTATGAAAAAATACTGGAAGTGGCTAAGGCTGAAAAGATTGACGGAATCGTGACCGCAGGAACAGATGTTGCTGTGATTACCATCGGTAAAGTATGTGACGAGCTGGGACTGTCAGGAATCAGTTTTGAAGCAGCGAAGGTTGCATCGAACAAGATTCTGATGAAGAGAAAATATGAAGAATATGGTGTTCGTACCGCACGTTTCCGTGAGGTTGGCCTGGATGAAGAGGTTGGAGAGAAGATCCAGGATCTGAATTATCCACTGATTGTGAAGGCAGTGGACAGTTCGGGAAGTCGTGGTATCACAAGAGTGAATTCTGAAGCAGGGCTGGAAGATGCTGTGAATGCGGTGAAGTCCGTTACCAGAACCGATCATTTCATTGTAGAAGAATTCATCGAAGGAAAAGAGTTTGGAGCACAGGCATTTGTGCAGAATGGTAAGCTGAAGTTTGCACTGCCTCATGGCGATTATGTATTTCAGGGAGATACCGGAGTGCCGATCGGTCATTTTGCACCATATGATCTGAGTGAAGAAGTGATCGCAGATGCAGAAGAACAGCTGGAGAAGGCGATTCAGGCTATGGGATTGAATAATTGTGCTATTAATGCAGACTTTATCTTAAAAGATGATAAGACTTATGTGCTGGAGCTTGGAGGTCGTTCTGGTGCTACCTGTCTGGCAGAACTGGTGTCCATTTATTACGGATATGATTATTATGAGAAGCTGATTCGCGCGGCTCTTGGAGAGGATCTGGAGTTTCCGCAGAATCAGGCGGTACCGAATGCCAGTATGCTTCTGCGCAGTGACCGGGATGGCATCATTCAGTCCATTACGAACCGGAATGTAGAAGACCCGGATATCTGTGAGATTCAGTTTGATTACAAGGTCGGAGATGCGGTAAAGAAGTTCCATGTGGGACCGCACCGTATCGGTCATGTAGTGACCAAGGGAGAGACGCTGGATGCAGCAGTAAAGAAGCTGCATGAAGCGCTGGATAAGATAGAGATTGTAGTTTCGTAATAAGACGCTGACGTTAGGAAAAACAAGAGCCTTGATTTTACAGAAGAGATTTTGTGAAATCGAGGCTTTATCTATGTCAGGAGGCAACCTTTTACTTGCAAATGTTAAGAAAATACGCTATAATAATTACAAAAATGTTACAAAAAAGAAAAGAAATGGAAAAATAAAAGGAGAATTTCATGAGAATACGAAGAAAGTCGACGTTTATGATACTGATGGTGATGCTGATATGCGTATTTGTCATGCCAGTGTCTGCATCCGCAGCAAAAATGAATAAGAAGAGTGCTACGATGTATACTGGTAAGACACTTCAGCTGAAGGTGACTGGTACCTCAAAGAAAGCGGCATGGAGCAGCAGCAGGAAGTCAGTGGTCAAAGTGAATCAGAAGGGAAAGATCACAGCAGTGAAAAAGGGCAGTGCAGTGATCAGAGCGAAGATTGGAAAGAAGACTTATCAGTGTAAAGTAACAGTAAAGCAGAGAGCAACAAGTGTTTCTTTGAATAAGGATTCTTACTTTATGGTTCCTGGAAAGACCTGGACACCGCAGGTGACGGTGCAGCCGTCCAATACGAATGACAAGCGTATTCGGTGGAGCAGCAGCAATAAGGCTGTTGCAAAGGTGAACAGCAAGGGAAAGATTACGGCAGTAGCAAATGGAACGGCTGTGATTACCGCAATAACAAAGGATGGAAGTAAGAGAAAAGCAAGCTGTACCGTTTATGTGCTGAAGGGCGGTAACACATCCAATACGACGACTGGAAGCACCACAGAGAGCAAAATAGAGAGTACAACAGGAGCTGCTTCACAGAATGGAGAATCTGCTCTGGCCAGAAAATTTCTGGCGTTGCTGGAAAAGTATTCCCGGCAGATACAGAGTGATGCGGCCAGTGGAACTACAAAATGGTTTTATTCGAATTCTGGTGCACCGGCTTATTGGAGTACCGCTATAAAAAATGCACAGGAGAAAGGGAAAAGCTGTTGCAACTGTGCTTTGCTGGCACGCTGGGGATTGAGAGATCTTGGAGTGATTGGCAAAAGAGATTTCTGGGGAGAACCAGGTGGAGAGATCAATTTCCGTGGAGATTCTAAGACCCTGTTACAGCAGCATTGTCAGATTATCCGTGTATATAAGACACCGAATCAGCTGCTGAAGGAAGGTAATCTGCTTCCAGGTGATATCTGTACCTGGGTAGAGTATGGACATACAAATGTTTATGCCGGAGATGGACTCTGGTATGATGCAGGAAGAAATGGAAATCTGGGTGGTTACAAGAGTGGTACGTTCTATTTTAAAACATTTGGACCGGCAGCAACGGTCAATATGTCTGGTACAACGGTAGGATATATCATTCGTTTGATAAAATAAATATAAATAAAAAGAGGTCTCGGGAACGGGACCTCTTTAAAATATTTAAAAACATACAAATGTTATTTGTGCAATACATATTTTTTAATTGCGTCAAAGCTTTCCGCACTGATGACATGTTCCATCTTGCATGCATCCTCTGTGGCTACAGTCGGATCTACACCAAGACTAATCAGCCAGGATGAAATCAACTGATGACGCTCATAGATCATCTCCGCAATTGCGCGTCCGCTTTCAGTAAGATATATAAAACCAGCATCGGTAACTGTAATATGCTCTTTCTCTCTGAGGTTCTTCATAGCAATACTGACACTGGATTTTTTAAATCCAAGTTCATTTGCAATGTCAACGGATCGAACCACTGGAAGGCGCTTGCTTAAGATCAGTATTGTTTCCAAATAGTTTTCTGCAGACTCATTTACTACCATTTTAATTTCCCCTAACTTTGTTAAAAACAATTCATTTCCTTGTTCAGTATAGCACAATTTAGTTAGTTACGCAAACACATATTTATTGCATTTCACGGAAATGTATAATAAAATGAATCCATGCGCAACAATAAATGCAAAAAAGAAATGAGGAGTAATGATGAAAACAGGACAGATAAAAAATGTCGGGATTTTATTACTGACAGCGATTATATGGGGATTTGCTTTTGTGGCACAGAGCGTGGGAATGGACTATGTGGGACCATTTACTTTTAACTGTGTACGATTTTTTATTGGAGGTGTGGTGCTGATTCCCTGCATAGCCATTCTGAAAAAATATAACGGAGCAGAGGGGCAGAAGAAAGAGACAGATTCAAGAACTGAGTGGATCGGTGGCATCTGTTGTGGAGTTGCACTGGCTGCAGCGAGCTGTCTGCAGCAGATTGGAATTATGCATACTACAGTGGGAAAAGCTGGATTTATCACAGCCTGCTATATTCTTCTGGTGCCTGTCTTCGGACTCTTTTTTCATAAAAAATGTGGAATTCTGGTGTGGATCGGAGTGGTTCTGGCTGTGGCAGGTCTGTATTTTCTCTGTATCGATGAGAACCTGACGATTGGAAGAGGAGATCTGACGGTCTTTTTGTGTGCGATTGTCTTTGCCATACATATTCTGGTAATTGACCATTTTTCACCAAAAGTAGATGGAGTCAGAATGTCCTGTATCCAGTTCTTCGTCAGTGGAATCCTGTGTCTGGTGCCAACAGTGTTGCTGGAGCATCCACATATGGTAGAGCTGCTGGCAGCATGGCAGCCAATTCTGTATGCCGGCGTACTTTCCTGCGGTGTGGCTTACACCCTGCAGATCATTGGACAGAAGGGAATGAATCCAACGGTGGCTTCCTTGATTCTCAGTCTGGAATCCGTAATTTCGGTGCTGGCAGGAATTCTGATCCTGCATCAGACACCGACATCACGGGAAGTTCTGGGTTGTATTCTGATGTTTATTGCGATTCTGCTGGCGCAGCTTCCGATTCCGTCGAAGAAAAGTCGGCAGTAGTACCTTTGGCAGCTAGATCCAGGAAGGAGATAGCTGCTTCTGTATGTTCGCTATGGGAAGTCACACAGAGGATAGCTTCTTTAGCTGTTCCGCCAAAGAAAGTGTAGAGGGGTGTGTCTGCAATATCCACACCGTAAGGAAGCTCAGGACCAGTACTGATGATCTGATCTTCATTATCCCGTTCTTCTGTATGACCAGGAACCAGATGAGAAGAAAAGGCATCTGATACATCCGGGGAAAGCAGGCCTGTAAGATCCTGATAGAAGCCAGAAGCACTTTCAGAGGCAAATGTCTCCTCATCACAAATGACAATGTCAATATCTCCGGTCACCAGCTTCGTGGTGAATGCCATCTGCTGATTCGGATCCTCCAGATAATAGTTGCTGACTGTTACCAGCTGATGCCTGCCATCAGCCTGATAGTAATCCTGCAGATAATCTGTCAGATCTTCATAGTTCGAAATAGCCGTATCATTGATCACAGCAATGCTCAGCACCGTCTCCTGATGACGGAAGAAGATGGTATAGATCAGACTGACAGCAACTACGAGAAGCACGATGGCCAGAATACAGAACTTCAGATAATAGTCCCTGAAATATTGCAGTCTCTGACGACCGGAAAGTCCGGAAATATCCTTCTTTCCAATAGAATCATCCCGTTTCTGATACAGGATAGAATCATCGTCAAGGGCTGTTTTTTTCTGATTGATGTCCATAAGAAAATCCTCTTTCATTTGTTTAGGTAAAGTCTAACACGGAATGAAAAAAAAGTGTATTAAATCTTTATGAAGTATGCTATACTTAAGATTAAGTGAGGGCTGCTTGCGCAGAACTCAGAAAGTTAGCGACAAAGGGGTAAAAAATGAAACGAGTATTACTGAAATTAAGCGGAGAAGCTCTGGCTGGCGATAAAAAAACGGGCTTTGATGAACCGACGGTTCTCAAGGTTGCAGAGCAGGTGAAACAGCTGTCTGATGCCGGAATTGAGATCGGAATCGTGATTGGCGGAGGCAACTTCTGGAGAGGAAGATCCAGCGAGAATATTGATCGTACCAAAGCAGACCAGATCGGAATGCTGGCGACTGTGATGAACTGTATTTATGTATCTGAGATATTCCGTTCCGTGGGAATGATGACACAGGTACTGACACCATTTGAATGTGGATCCTTTACCAAGCTGTTTTCCAAGGACAGAGCGAATAAGTATTTCTCCAGAGGAATCGTGACATTCTTTGCCGGAGGAACCGGACATCCGTATTTCTCAACAGATACGGCTACTGTGCTCCGTGCTATTGAGATTGAGGCAGATGTGATCCTTCTGGCCAAGTCTATTGATGGTGTTTATGACAGCGATCCGAAGACCAATCCGAATGCCAGGAAGTATGATGAGATCAGCATTCAGGAAGTGATCGACAAACGACTGGGTGTGGTGGATCTGGCAGCATCTATTTTATGTATGGAGAATAAGATGCCGTTGCTGGTATTTGGACTGAATGAAGAGAATAGTATTGTGAATACCGTGAACGGTGTATTCAGTGGAACAAAAGTAACCGTATAAAAGAGAGAATCAGGAGGACAGAATATGGACGAAAGAATTAAAGTATATGATGAGAAGATGACAAAGACATTTAATAACCTGCTTTCCGAATTCGGATCTATCCGTGCAGGCCGTGCGAATCCACACGTTCTGGATCGTATCATGGTAGATTACTATGGAACACAGACACCAATTCAGCAGGTAGGAAATGTAAATGTACCGGAACCACGTATGATTCAGATTCAGCCTTGGGACAGCAGTTTGCTGAAGGCAATCGAGAAAGCAATCATGACTTCTGATCTGGGCATTAATCCAACCAATGACGGTAAAGTCATCCGTCTGATTTTCCCGGAACTGACAGAGGAACGCAGAAAGGATCTGGCAAAAGAGGTTAAGAAAAAAGGAGAAGCTGCCAAAGTTGCAGTGAGAAATATCCGCCGTGATGCCAATGATGCATTTAAGAAACTGAAAGGTTCTGATGTATCAGAAGATACTATCAAAGAACTGGAAGAGCAGACCCAGAAGCTGACTGATAAGTATATCAAAGAAGTTGACAAGGCAATTGAAGAAAAGTCAAAAGAAATCATGACAGTATAACAGAGGATACAAAGATATGCGGCTGCTGCAGATGGAAGTCTGTGGCAGCCTTTATCTATATGATACAAGATATTGGTATTTGTACAGGAGTTGGAGGATCTATGGAAGAAGGAAGAGAAAGCTTACGCATTCCACAGCATGTGGCGATCATTCTGGATGGAAATGGTCGATGGGCAAAAAGTAAAGGAATGCCAAGAAATTACGGACATTCCAGAGGAGCAAAAAATCTGGAAGTCATTTGTGAAGATGCATATAATATTGGAATCAAATATCTGACAGTATACCTGTTCTCTACGGAGAACTGGAAACGTTCCAAAGAAGAGGTAGATGGTCTGATGCGTCTGTTTCGCAGTTACACAAAGACCTGTATCAAAACGGCACAGAAGAATAATATGAAGGTACGTGTCCTGGGAGATCCAGCTGCATTGGATGCGGATCTGCAGGAAAGTCTGAAAAAACTGGTAGAGAGTTCAAAAGATAATACCGGATTGAACTTTCAGATTGCCATTAACTATGGAAGCCGTGATGAGATTGTCCGTGCGATTCGCCATCTTACCAGAGACTGTCTGGATGGAAAGGTGCAGCCGGAGGAGATCACAGAAGAGATGTTTTCCGGTTATCTGGATACCAGAGAAGTACCCGATCCGGATCTGCTGATTCGTACCAGCGGAGAACTGCGTTTGTCCAATTATCTGATGTGGCAGCTGGCTTATACAGAATTCTATTTTACCGATATTCCATGGCCGGCATTCACGAAAGAGAATCTTTGGCAGGCCATTGAAAAATACAATAAAAGAGAACGTCGGTATGGCGGCGTCATAGAGGAGAAATAATATGTTTGGAGTAAGACTTCGAAGTGGAATTATTCTGGTTGCCCTGGCATTACTGACGATCATTTCCGGAGGCTATGTGTTATTTGGCACATTGCTTGCGATTTCTCTGATCGGATTAGGAGAACTGTACCGTGCTGCGAAGATCCAGAAAAAAGAGACAAAGGGACTGGCGCTAGTCGGTTATCTGGCAACGTTTTTTTACTATGGAATGCTTCTTTTGAAACTGGAAAGTTATAGCACCATGTTGTTGATTTTTATTCTGATTGCATTTTTATTTGTGTATGTATTTACATTTCCAAAATATCACAGCGAGCAGGTCATGGGAGCATTTTTTGGAGTAGTTTACGTCAGTGTGATGTTGTCCTACATTTATCAGACAAGGAATCTGCCAGACGGAGCGTATCTGGTGTGGCTGATTTTCCTGTGCTCCTGGGGTTGTGATACCTGTGCTTACTGTGTAGGTATGCTGATTGGAAAGCATAAGATGTCGCCGATTCTGAGTCCGAAAAAATCAGTGGAAGGAGCTGTCGGAGGAGTAGTTGGAGCTGCTCTGCTGGGTGCAATCTATGCGGCTGTAGTTGGAAAATATCTGCAGGCAGAGAATCAGGTAGTGATGTATGCGGTAATCTGTGCTGTGGGAGCATTGATTTCTATGGTAGGTGACCTGGCAGCATCAGCGATTAAGAGAAATCATGAGATCAAAGATTATGGAACCCTGATTCCAGGACACGGTGGCATACTGGATCGTTTCGACAGTGTAATCTTTACAGCACCGATTATTTATTTCCTGGCAAGTACGTTCATTAAATAAACACAAAGTTATGAGAAAATGACAGAGGTAAAAGAGATGAAGACAATCGCAGTACTCGGCTCGACCGGGTCGATAGGAACACAGACTCTGGAAGTGGCCGGAGCCAATGGAGATTTAAAGATAGCCGCATTGGCGGCAGGACGTAATGTAAAGCTTCTGGAGAGGCAGATCCGTGAGTTCTCACCGCGGGTAGTTGCAGTATGGGAAGAAGAGGCGGCCAGAGAATTAAAGACAGCCATCAGCGATCTGGATGTGAAGATCGTCACAGGTATGGATGGCCTGATTGAGATCTCCACACTGCCGGAGGTGGAAGTACTGGTAACGGCTATTGTGGGGATGATCGGTATTCGTCCGACAGTAGAAGCAATTAAAGCAGGAAAGGATATTGCCCTTGCCAATAAGGAGACTCTTGTTACGGCAGGTCATATCATTATGCCGCTGGCAAAAAAGCATGGGGTAAAGATCCTTCCAGTGGACAGCGAACACAGTGCTATTTTCCAGTCTCTGAACGGGGAACAGCATGGTCAGATTGACAAACTGCTGATTACCGCATCTGGAGGCCCGTTTCGTGGAAGAAAAAGAGCAGATCTGGAACAGGTAAAAGTGGAAGATGCCTTGAAGCATCCAAACTGGGCTATGGGGCAGAAGATCACCATTGATTCTGCTACGTTGGTGAATAAGGGACTGGAAGTGATGGAAGCTAAGTGGCTGTTTCAGGTAGATCTGGATCAGATCGAAGTGGTGGTACAGCCACAGAGTGTGATTCATTCCATGGTACAGTTCGTGGATGGAGCAGTGATTGCGCAGCTGGGAACACCGGATATGAAGTTGCCGATACAGTATGCCCTGTACTATCCAGACCGGCGTTATCTGGCAGGAGAAAGACTGGATTTTGCGAAGCTGAGACAGATTACATTTGAAAAACCGGATATGGAGACATTTCTCGGCTTGCCGCTGGCACTAAAAGCATCCAGAGAGGGCGGTTCTATGCCAACGGTGTTCAATGCGGCAAACGAACGGGCGGTCAGTAAGTTCCTTCACAGAGAGATTGGATTCACGGATATTTATCAGATTATTATCGAAAGCATGGAACAGCATAAGAGCATTCAGCAGCCTACGATAGAGGAAATTCTCGATACCGAGAAAGCAACATATGAATTTATTGAGAGCAGGTGGTAGATTGAGCATTCTGATAGCACTGATCATATTCAGTCTGATTATTATTTTTCATGAGCTGGGACATTTTTTGCTGGCGAAGGCAAATGGTATTACAGTGGTAGAATTTTCCCTTGGCATGGGACCAAGACTTTTAAGCAGGGAATGGCATGGAACCAGATATTCCTGGAAATTGCTGCCTTTTGGCGGTTCCTGCATGATGCTGGGAGAAGATGAGGCAGCAGGGGAAGAGGGATCTTTTGGCAGCAAGTCAGCGCTGGCCAGGATTTCTGTGATTGCAGCCGGACCGATTTTCAATTTTATTATGGCATTCGTAGCAGCAGTGATCATTACGGGATGCGTCGGATATGATCCGGCAGTTGTTTACAGGGCTTCAGATGGTTTTCCGGCGCAGGAAGCCGGCATTCAGACCGGAGATGTGATTACTGAAATGAATGGAAAACACATTCAGCTTGCCAGAGAAGTAAGCAATTATGTATCTTTTCATCAGGGAGAGACTGTCACAGTCACTTATGAGCGAGACGGGGAAGCTCATGTAGTTACACTGGATCCGAAGGAGACAGAGGACGGCAGATATCTGCTGGGGCTGTCTATGAATAGTGGATATGTCAAAGGCAGTGTGGGAAAAACATTATTCTATGGCGCTTATGAGGTGAAATATTGGATTGACATTACCCTGCAGAGTCTGAAGATGCTGGTGAAAGGCCAGGTCGGTGTCAAAGACATGTCTGGTCCGGTTGGTGTGGTAGATATGATCGGAGAAACTTACACAGAGAGTGTTCAGATCAGCTGGTTCGCAGTGTTTGTAAATATGCTGAACATTGCAATCCTTCTGTCAGCCAATCTGGGTGTCATGAATCTTCTGCCATTGCCGGCACTGGATGGAGGTCGTCTGGTGTTCCTGATACTGGAATTGATCCGTGGCAAACGTATCAATCCGGAAAAAGAAGGTATGGTACATTTTATTGGACTGATGGCACTGATGGCGCTTATGGTAGTGATCCTGTTCAGCGATGTGATGAAATTAATGTAAGACACCAACAAAGCGTCTGTGTGAAAACACACAGGCGTTTTTTGAATAATTATGGGGAAAGAGAACAGATATGAGTATTGAAGTAGAGATCAAATTGAAGATCCGTGACAAGAACAGGCTGATAGAAAGTTTGCGTGATGTTGGATTTCAACAGGGAGATCTGGTATCGGAATCAGATATTTACTATACATCCAGGCATCATGATTTTGAAAAGCTGGATGAGGCACTTCGCATTCGCAGTATCCAGAATCTGTCCACAGGAGAAAAGTCTTCTGTGCTTACGTTCAAGGGGGCTAAGACAGACAAACGCTCTATGACCAGGAAAGAACTGGAGACGGAAGTAGGAGATCCAAAGATTGCCAGAGAGGTTCTGGAAAGCATTGGATTCACTCCGGTTCCGTCGGTGGAAAAGGAACGTCAGCATTTTTATATGCAAAACATCACAGCTTGTGTGGACAGGGTGAAAAATCTGGGTGATTACCTGGAACTGGAAAAGATGGTGGATGTGGAAGAAGAAAAAACAGAAGCTTTGCAAGAACTGGAAGAAGTATTGCAAAGATTGGGTTATTCGATGGAAGACACCACACGAACTTCCTATTTGAGCATGTTAATGAAACATAATCATCATTACCGTCAGGGCAAGTGGGCGCAGAATATTACACGAGACGAGGTATTTGATGAAGCATAGCAGAAAAATTTACCGAATATTTGAAATACCGGGATAGTATTCAATGAAGTGGAAAGGAGAACTATGGTATCTATATGCAAATATAAGTCACCATTAGGGGATATTCTATTGGCTGCAGATGAAATTGGGCTGACCGGTTTGTGGTTTGAAGGACAGAACTATTTTGCAGACACACTTCCGAATGAGCACATCCAACAGGAGACAGAGATTCTCACAGAGACAAAAAAATGGCTGGATATGTATTTTGCCGGGGAAGAACCGAAATTTACTCCGCATCTTCATCCTGCAGGATCAGAATTCAGACAGACAGTGTGGAAAATCTTATTACAGATACCCTACGGTCAGACGATTTCCTACGGAGCAATTGCCCGAAAAATGGCTGAGATGAAAAAAATCAGCCATATGTCTGCACAGGCAGTTGGCGGTGCAGTTGGCCATAATAAAATATCCATTATTATTCCCTGTCATCGCGTAGTAGGCGCAAATGGGAATCTGACAGGATATGCAGGAGGAATTGATAAAAAAATTTCACTGCTTGAACTGGAACATGCGGATATGAGGAACTTATTTATAAACTCAGAATCTCTTTCAGACCCTGGATCGCGAAATCTAATTCATTCTCCGTATTTTCAGGCCCAAAGGAGAAGCGGATTGTTCCGGCAGGATAAGTACCAAGTGTCTTATGCGCATTCGGTGCGCAGTGCAGTCCCACCCTGGTCATGACCCCGTATTCACTATCCAGCTGCCATGCCACCTGGGACATATCGATCTCCGGTGTCTGGATAGAAACTACGGCATTCCGGTCAGTGAGATCTTTTTTTCCAATGATACGGATGTGTCTGCCGGTATCATCCAATGCCAGCAGCTGCTCAAGAAAATAACCGGTAAGAGACAGTTCTCTTTCATAGAGGGACTGCATTGGCGATTCAGCCACCTGTGGCTTCGCATTCAGAAATAACAGCGCCTCATGCAGTCCGTAAATTCCCGGCAGATTGGGTGTTCCAGATTCAAATCGATCCGGCAGAAAATCCGGAATCGCCTCTGTATGGGACACACTTCCAGTGCCACCCGAAATCAACGGCTCCATCTGCTCTGCCAGTTCCTGGGATACCAGAAAACCGCCCGTCCCCTGCGGTCCGCGAAGTCCTTTATGACCGGTAAAAGCCAGTGCATCAATATGCATTCTTTCCATATCAACAGGTACAATTCCAGCCGTCTGTGCGGAATCCACAATAAAATAAAGATGATGCCGCTGGCAGATTTCACCGAGTGCGTCAAGTGGCATTCTGGTTCCGCAGACATTAGAAGCATGCAAAGTAACAATTGCCCTGGTCTGTGGCCGGATCATGCCTTCGACTTCCTCCAGAATCATAGAGCCATCCTTCCGGCAGGGAATCCGGTCAAATGAAATCCCCTTAGAAGCCAGCTGCACCACTGGCCGCATAACGGCATTATGCTCCATTGATGATACTAGAATGTGATCTCCTGGTCTCAGAAATCCCTTCAAAATGAAATTGAGACTGGTGGTAACATTCGGTGTAAAAATCACATTTTTGCACTTTGAAAAGTGGAAAAGCTCTGCCAGGAGCTGTCGTGTCTCATAGATTACTTCCTCAGCAGAGTAAGCACTGGAATAGACACCGCGATTCACATTCACTCCATTCATAGTCAGATAATCCATCATAGCCTGTGCCACACCTGGAGCTTTTGGAAAAGAGGTGCTGGCCTGGTCGAGGTAAATTCGATTCATAGTCAGATCCTTTCTTAGGTTTCGTAATATGAAAATCATACCACAATCTATAGAAAATATCTATAAATCCTGAAAATAGTCCCGGATAATCAATTAGTGTTTTCTGACAAAAAATGTTAAGATATAAAAAGATTTGACAGTTACTGAAGGAGGAAAGAGTATGAAAGAAACATTGTCAAAGAAAGAAACACCTGTAATCATTGGGGCAGGCATCATCATCGGAGTCATTGCAGCAGCACTGGTATACTTCGGAAACCCTGCAAATATGGGATTTTGCATTGCCTGTTTCCTGCGTGATACCACTGGTGCACTGGGATTCCACAGCGCAGCAGCGGTACAGTATATCCGTCCGGAAATCGTAGGTCTGGTACTTGGCTCCTGCATTCTGGCACTTGCAACTAAGGAGTTCAAGCCAAGAGGCGGCTCCGCACCTGTCAGCCGTTTCGTGATCGGGATGTTCGTTATGATCGGCTGCCTGATGTTCCTTGGCTGCCCGTTCCGTATGATTCTTCGTCTGGCAGGCGGTGATTTCAACGCTATCTTTGGTCTGATTGGATTCATTGCAGGAATTCTTGCAGGTGTATTTTTCCTGAAAAAAGGATACACTCTGAAACGTTCTTACAAAATGCAGCCAGTCGAGGGCGGCATTTTCCCGATAGTGGAAATCGGAATCCTTGTGCTTCTTATTGCTGCACCTGCATTTATCCACTTCACAGAAGTTGACGGTGGTCCTGGTGCAAAACACGCTGCAATTGCTATCTCCCTGATCGCAGGACTTCTGGTAGGGGCACTGGCACAGAGAACCCGCCTTTGCATGGTCGGCGGAATTCGTGATGTAGTTCTTTTCGGAGAGTGGAAGCTGCTTCTTGGATTTATTGCAATCCTGGTAAGTGCATTTATTGGAAATATGATTCTTGGATATTTCAACCCTGGATTTGCAGGTCAGCCGATTGCACACACAGATGGTCTCTGGAATGCACTTGGAATGGCGCTTGCCGGATTTGGCTGCGTTCTTCTTGGGGGCTGTCCTCTTCGTCAGCTTGTACTGGCAGGTGAGGGAAATACAGACTCTGCAATTACCGTATTTGGTCTGATGGCAGGTGCGGCTGTGGCACACAACTTCGGACTTGCTTCCTCAGGCGAGGGCCCTACTGCAAATGGAAAAATTGCAGTAATCATTGGATTTGTAGTGCTGATTGTGATTGCAACTGTGAATTCTGTGAGGAAGAGCGAAGCGTAAAGAGAAAGGAGATTTAACCTTATGAAAACAATCGATGCAAGAGGACTTTCCTGTCCGGAACCGGTGATCCGTACCAAGAATGCGCTGGCATCCGGCGAGAAAGCTTATACTGTAATGGTAGATAACGTAACTGCCAGGGAGAATGTTTCCCGTTTTGCCCTGCATCAGGGATATCAGGTATCTGTGAAAGAGGACGGCGAAGATTTCATCCTCACTCTGGAGAAATAATGGGTAACTACATAGCCACATTTTTTTCCCATTTCGGGGCAATGGTGTTTAAGAAAAAATGTGATGGGGAAGGTTATCCGGCTGTTATCATGCCGGTGCCAAGGTCTTTAAGCTCTTCCTGCGGAACCTGCGTAAAATTCACCGGTTCTGCGGAAACAGCAGAAGACTGGCACTCTGATGAACTGGAGCAGCTGGCAGAAATACTCGAAGACGGGAACTTTCGGGTGATATGGCATAGTTAGAATGCGAAAGAGAACTGGTAAAGTTATTGCGAGATTTGCGCACAATGATAAAGCCGGTTCTCTTTTTTTCTTTATAAGAAAGCGGAGTCTGTCTGGAGCAGTTATCTTCTTCTGTCCAGACCGCTTTCGCGGTAATAGCATGATTTACTTTTGTACATTCTCTCATCTGCTGCTTTTGCAATATCGTAAATCCCATTCCATGCTTTCTCTGAACTAAAAACGTATCCGTATGAAACACTGATAGAATCTACCAGTTCACCGTGCCATAGGGCAGATTTTTGCTCAAAGTCTTTGATTATCTTTTGAAGTTCCTCCGTTTTCTCGGTCATAATGATAACAAACTCATCTCCACCGATTCGGTAGACATTTCCATAATTCTGAAAACATTCTTTCATACAATCGGCTGCTGCACATATAAGTTCATCGCCGGCAGCATGTCCAAGAGAATCATTTACGCATTTTAGACCGTTGATATCCATGGAAATGTAGATCCATTCTTTATGAAGATCAAGACCGTGTATTGCCGTTTCGTAAGCATGTCTGTTAAAACATTTTGTAAGTTCATCGGTGTTCGATGTATAGAGAAGTTTTTCTTTTTCATATTTTTCTTTCAGAACCCGTGAGAGCATATACACCATACAGCAGGATGCAAATACAAGATATATACCAACTATGAGTATGGCGAATATACTGTTCTTTAGATAAAATGAATTATCCACAGCTATAGCAATCATATAGGTATCATCATGACACAGGAAACATTGGAAAAGTTTTCCATTAACCTTTGTGTGGAAACTGACTGTTTTGCTGTTATTTATTTTATCCGTTGCGATGCCAGAAGCATCAAGCGTTTTTCCGATCCAAATGCGGTCTGTAGCTCCTTTTATAATTTTTGTCTTAGCATCGGCTACAAAAATTTCGATTCCCTTATAAAGAGGCATGTCACTTACGACATTAGAAATTTCGTTCTGTTTCAATTCTTCCAGCAGACGTTTTGGTGCGATACCTATCTGAATCATCCTTGTGCCGGCTTCATTCCAGGTGATGGCATACATCATCTCTTTCTTTTCAGCGGTATTAGGCGTGACATCCTGACACATGGTAAGATCCTTGTCAGTAAGCATTGGCTTAAAATAGGACATCTGTTCTCCTGAGTCGAAGTTGTAGCCATAGTATTTTGGCATAGACCCACTATAGATATATCCATTTTTATCAATCAGATGTATCTCATCTACGGATATCAAATTTGCTATTTTCTGCAATTCTTCTACATCATGTTCTGCCGTTGGTTTTGCATCTATGATATATGATGCAGCTTTTGCTCTTATTATATAATCGTCCTTTAGCGATTCAATGAGTCCGTTTTCATTCTCATTATTTTTATTGAGCACGGTGACTACACGGTCAAGAAGTACTTTTGACATCTGATATGTGTTGTTGTCATTTACAAATTTTAAAATTCCGACTTCAAGTAGTAATGCTATGGCAATGATTACAAAAGCCAGAAAAGTAAGTTTTTTCTTTTTCATATATCTATTATACCAAGTCTCTGGCACAACTGCCAGACTTAAATACATAAAACAACTGCTTTTGTAAAAAATTATATTTGCACAGGTGCTGTTTCTATGTTACATTCAGTGTAATTAGATTGAATTGTGCAAAGGATGGGGTGAGTAAAATAACAGATAAAAAGGTATACTATCATCTTCCAGGATTATTTGAATTTTATGAACTTTATCGAGTCTTTCTGCCAGTATTCCGAGAGCACAGGGAATATTTTTATGACTGGTGCGAGATTGGGTCGATATACGGAGCACCATCTGACTGTATCTGGGGTGGAGGACGTACCTCGTTTGGAGATGCAGATCCACAAAAAGTGCTGGCATTAATGCAGGAATATAAGATATCTGCCAGCCTGACATTCAGCAATTCACTTTTGAGGAAGGAACATCTGCAGGATCGGAAATGCAATGCATTATGTGAATTGTTTGAAAAACAAATGGAAGTAGAAAATGGAGTGATTCTTCATTCTGAGTTGCTGTTGAATTATTTGCAGAATACCTATCCGAACTTTTATTTTGTCTCTTCGACAACAAAAGTTCTGACTGATTTCCAACGGCTTCTGGAGGAAGTGAATCGGGAAGAATTTCGCTATGTTGTACCGGATTTTCGCCTGAACAAAATGTTTGACAAATTGAATCCGATGAGTGACAGTCAGAAAGAAAAAGTGGAATTTCTGTGTAATGAATGCTGCTGGTTTGGATGCAAAGACAGAAAAGCCTGTTATGAATCTGTCAGCCGGAAAAATCTGGGAGAAAGCTGCCAGGAACATGATTGCCATGCACCTGGGGCAGAAGGCGGATATCTGTTTTCCAAAGCACTGACGAATCCGGGATTTATCAGTGCGACAGACATCAAAGATGTGTATCAGCCAATGGGATTTTCTAATTTTAAGATCGAAGGCCGGGGACTTGGAAGCGCACTGATTCTGGAATTCCTGTTATATTATATGACCAGACCGGAATATCAGATACACGTCAGGGAAAAAATCTACCTGGATAATATGCTGGATCTTTTTTAAAGCAATGGGAGGAGAACTGAATATGGATTTTTCAGAAGTAATAAAAAACAGATATTCCTGTAAAAAATTCAGTGACAGGAAAGTAGAAAAGGAAAAACTGGATAAGATTTTGGAAGCAGGACGTGTTGCTCCCACAGCAAAAAATCTTCAGGAACAGCATATTTATGTGGTACAGTCCGAGAACGGATTAGCTGCCATTGATAAAGTGACACCTTGTCGATACGGTGCACCGGTGGTTTTAGTGGTATCTTATAATAAAAACAATGTATTTACTTATCCGGGTGAAAAAAGAGATTCAGGAATCGAGGATGCCAGCATTGTAGCAACACATATGCTGCTGGCAGCCTATAATGAAGGCGTTGACAGCTGCTGGATTAATTTCTTTAATCCAGATGAACTGGCACAGGCACTTAATCTTCCAGAAGACGAAGAAGTCCTGATGTTGCTGGATCTTGGAATTGCAGTAGAAGGAACAAAAGTACTTCCAAATCATAACAGCAGAAAAGAGCTGACAGAAACAGTAACCTATATGTAATAAAAAGTTCACCTTCAGGCAATGATCTACCAAAAGAACAGCCTGAAGGTGATTTTATATTCGAAAGTGGCTGTAAAGGCTATTTCGAGCCTAGGTGGTTCTTGTCAGCAATAACGCCGATATTTTATCAGTAGTTTTTATTTTGTGATATACTGTTCTATATGATTTAAAAAATAGAGAAAAGCATGAAGTTTACTAAAAGCAAATGCCCGTACCGGATATGCAAAATGCTATTTATTTCTAATGAAAACAGAGGGCAGGGAATCCATATCCGCTGCTGTATATGTAAAAAACTTGAGGAGAGCAGCTATGAATATAAGAAGCGCACAGACTAAAGATTTATCAAGAATTGCTGAAATTTTTGTATTCAATAACAGAATCAATTATCTGCCAATATTCAAAGATGAATCCTATTCCTTCGGAGAATTGCAGGTAGTATCGTTCATAGAGCAGTATCTGAAAAGGAAAGAAGTATACCAGAACCTTTATGTATATGATGACGGACTAATCAAAGGATTCCTGCAAATGAAGGAAACAGAAATCTATAAGTTGTATATAGAACCATGTTTTCAGAGGGAAAGAATAGGTCATGAACTGATAGAATTTGCTATAAAAGAATTTGGGGCAGATCATCTGTGGACATTGGAAAAGAATGTAAAAGCAATTGCATTTTACAACAGACATGGATTTTGCTTTACAGGTCAAAGGCAATTTGAGGAAGGCACCACAGAATATGTGATAGAATTGAAGAGAGAAACATCTTAAGATAATGGAAAAATGGGTGGTGGAGAATAGAAAGATATGAAAGAAATCATTGAGAGAAGAAGTATACGAAAATATAAAAAAGATGTGACTGACAGAAAAGACATAGAAGCCATTCTGAAAGCAGGAATCTATGCGCCATCCCCATATCTGGGAATCGATACAGACCGCAGAGTATCCGAGATCTGTGATACATTATCCATTGGTGCTTCTGTTCAAAATATCTTATTGACAGCAACAGAACTGGGCTATGGTACTCTTTGGATTGCCAATACCTGCTTTGCATACAATGAACTGGTTGAGCTTACCGGGATGAAAGGGCAGCTGGTGGGAGCAATTTCTCTTGGAGCCGCGGCTGAAGCACCGATGCAGAGATCAAGAAAAGATTTCACAGAAGTGGTGGAATTTTGTTAATCGAAAACGATATCAGTAGTCGAACACTGGCTGGCCGTATGGAGAAGATTACTTCTCCATACGTTTCAGTTCCGGCAGTACAGTGCACAGCATGGTGATAAAGCAGAGGCTTCCTCCGATGACGTTGGATACTGGTTCAGCCAGGAATACACCTCTGGTTCCCATGTGCAGTGCATATGGCATCAGATAGGTGAGCGGTACCACAATAAAGACTTTACGAAGCAGGGAGAAGAAGATCGCCTGCTTTTTTTTGTTCAGAGATTTGAATACAGTCTGGCCGATATACTGCAGATCCATAAAAATAAAGGCTGCAAAATACTGATTCAGTGCTGGAATAGTGTCCTGAACCAGAGAAGTATCTGAAGTAAAGATGCGAATCAGAGTACCCGGAACCAGGATGATCAGACTCCACATCACAGCTGTATAAGCAAGGATCATCATGCCGAGAACCAAGATGGCCTTCCGCACCCGGGCTGGACGGACAGCACCGTAGTTGTAACTTAAGATAGGGGAAGTTCCTTCATTCATAGCATAGATTGGTGTCTCGACCAGCTGGCGTACACTGGATACAATTGTCATGACAGAAATGTAGATATCACCACCGGTAACGGAAAGCACGTTATTACAGCAGATCGTTACCAGGCTGTTGGTAATCTGCATGATAAATCCGGCAGTTCCCAGACTGGTGATATTTTTAGCATAGTTGATACACTTGGGAATCTCATCCTTGTGAAGCAACCGTACTTTAAGTTCTGATTTTTTCGTAAGGAAATAAAGGACAAAGACGGCGGACAGAACCTGCGAGATCACAGTAGCAATAGCCGCACCGCGAATGCCAAATCCCAGAACGAAAATAAACAGCGGGTCCAGAAGCAGATTTGCTACGGCACCGATAGCCACAGAGATCATACCGATGACAGAATAGCCCTGCGCATTAATAAAAGGATTCATACCTACGGACAACATGGATGGAAGTGTGCCGATCAGGTAAACCATCAGATATGGCAGAGCATAAGTCAGGGCTTCTGAAGATGCACCGAACAAGATCAAAAGCGGGCGGGCAAAACACAGACCAGTCAGCATCAGGATCAGAGCACTGGCAGACAACATGGTGAAGGAAGTATTCATAATGCAGACTGCTTCCGGTTCTTTCTTTTTTCCTCTGTAAATAGAAAACAATGGAGCACCGCCGCTTCCAAACAGATTGGCAAAGGCGGTGATAATGACGATCAGTGGAAAACACAGACCGACAGCACCAAGGGCAGCCGTTCCCTCGCCAGGGATACGTGCAATGTAGATACGATCCACCACGTTATACAAGAGATTTAAAAGCTGGGCCACCAGCATGGGAAGACCAGCCCCCAAAATATTTCCAGTTATGGTTCCATTTTCAAAATCAATTCGTTTCATATAAATCATTCCTTTTTCTTTTCTTGCGCTGTTAGTATAGCAAGTGTTATGCTAGATGTAAATTACTGATTATATACAGTGATTCAATAAAAGGAATAATAGTTGACTTTTCTTACAATCAGGTGTAAAGTACCTGTTAGGTCTGGTGTCTTGTCAACCAAAATGACAGATGCCAAATAAATAAAGACCGTGTGAAAGTGCAAGTTGTACAAACGGAAAGGGAAAGTAACATGGGAAAAATTTTTAAAACAAAACTGACGACAGCTACTATCGTCTTAATTCCGGCATGTATCGGAATTAACTATCTGGGAAAGTTATTTGCATCCCTCTTAAAGCTGCCACTCTGGCTGGACAGTATCGGAACCTGTATCGGAGCATGTCTTGGAGGACCGGTGATCGGGGCTATTTGTGGAGCAGCCAATAACCTGATCTATGGACTGACCACAGGGGATAACATTACATTAATCTATGCGATTACCAGCTTAGGCATTGGTCTGGTGGTAGGTATTCTTGCAAGAATGGGATTTATGAAGACATTTCCGAAGTCCTTTATATGTGCACTGGGCGGTGGTCTGGCAGCCGTATGTATCTCCACACCACTGAACATTCTGTTCTGGGGTGGCACAACCGGTAATGTATGGGGAGATGCTTTATTTGCAGCAACACAGGCATCTGGAATGGCAGTAGGACTTGGATCTTTCTTAGATGAGATCGTGGTAGATGTGCCGGATAAGATCATTACCATTATTATTGTATACCTTATTGTAAAGGGACTGCCGAAGAAACTGACAGCGTTATATGATGTAAATGCAGAGACAGAGAGATTAGATTAATGAAGAGTATCAGTTTATATGTAGAGAAAGGGTCATGGCTAAATAAGCTGCATCCGTATACCAAGTTATTATATATTCTGACAGCAATTATGATTCCATTGACAGGGGGAAAGCTTTGGCTTTTCCCTGTTATGATTGTAAGCAGTTTGATCTTACTGCTCAATGGAAGAATTATAAAGAGAGCACTGCCGCTGGTAGGGTTCTCTTTTACCTTAATTGTTGTCATATTTTTGATTCAGGGACTTTTTAATCATAACAATGAAACAGTTTTATTTTCCATCGGATGGATCACTTTTTATAAAGAGGGAACGCTTTTTGCAACCAGAATCGGCTGCAATATTCTGAATATGCTTTTGGCTTTCAGCGTGTTTGTCCTGACCACTTCTCCACAGGATCTGGTGGATGAAATGGAAAAAAGTGGATTTTCGCCGAAATTTGGATATGTGATCGATTCTGTTTTTCAAATTCTGCCGCAAATGATGGCAACAAAAGATACGATCACAGATGCTCAGAGAAGCCGTGGGTTGGAGACGGAAGGCAATCTTCTGGCCAGGATGAAGGCATTTCTGCCACTGATTTCTCCGGTAGTGATGAGCTCGCTGATCAATACAAGAGAACGTGCCATTGCACTGGATGTGCGGGGATTTGGAAGAAAGCAGAAGAAGACCTGGCTGTATGACCGGCCAAAATGCAAATGGGATCCGGTGGCCCGAGTGATTCTTATAGGGCTTATGATAATCACCATTGTCTGGAGGGTACTGTAATGGCGATGATAACGATTAAAAATCTGAAATATAAATATCCAGGCACAGACCGACTGGCACTTGATGGGATCAGTCTTTCCATTGAAAAGGGAGAGTTTATTGGAATTATCGGACAGAATGGCGCCGGGAAAAGTACACTGTGTCAGGCAATGGTAGGGCTGGTTCCACAGTTTTACCATGGAGCTTACGGCGGTGCTGTGAGGGTAAAGGAACGGCTGGCAGAGCAGGTACCAGTACAGGAATTGTGTGAAGATGTAGGACTGATCTTTCAGAATCCATTTAACCAGCTCTCCGGTGCAAGAGATACGGTCTATGGAGAAGTGGCATATGGACTTCAGAATCTGGGAATCGAACGGGAAGAGATGAAGAGCCGTATCGAAAGAGTGTTAAAGCAGTTGGATATCTGGCAGTATCGTGACCGCAATCCTTTTGACTTGTCTGGAGGACAGATGCAGAGAGTGGCAATTGCCAGTATTCTTGTGATGCAGCCTGATGTCATGATCTTAGATGAACCAACTTCCCAGCTGGATCCGGAAGGAACGGAAGAGGTATTTCGTGTGGTAGATCATCTTTCCAGGACTGGAAAGACGATCATTATGGTGGAACAGAAGCTGGAAAAGATGGCAAAATACTGTGACAGATTGATTTTGATGCAGGATGGAAAAGTAGTGGATTTTGATACACCGGAAAGGATCTTTGCAAGGGACGACTTAAACGAGATGGGGATTCAGCCGCCGGCCTTTGTACGTATCAGCAAACAATGTGGCTTATCTAATCAGGATGGTACCTATCCGGTTACTCTTGAGTCAACGATCGTATTATTTGAGCAGAAAAGCGATAAGGAAAATCTGACACAAAAGTTAAAGCCTGAAGTGAAACAGACAGTCCGAACACAAAGTTCAAAAGAGTTGTTCCAGATGGAAGATATTTCTTTTTCCTATCAGAAGCATGTCCCGGTGCTGGAGCATTTGAACCTGTCTTTCGATCAGAGAACGACAGCTATCATCGGACAAAACGGTGCAGGAAAAACCACATTAGTCCGATTATTAAAAGGTTTGCTGAAGCCGGTTTCCGGAACCGTGTATTTTGGGGGAAAAGATATTTCGAAAAAGACAGTAGCTATGCTGGCAGGAAAAGTGGGATATGTATTCCAGAATCCGGATGATCAGATCTTCAAATACAATGTGCTGGATGAAGTCATGTTTGGCCCTCTGAATATTGGAATGTCGCAGGAAGAGGCGAAAGAGAAGGCCGAGAAAGCTCTGGAGATGATGGGACTGTACGGAAAAGAAAAAGAGAATCCTTATGATCTGGAGATGTATGAGCGAAAAATGGTAGCCATTGCATCGGTAGTGGCCATGGATACTGATGTGGTGATTCTGGACGAGCCGACGATCGCACAGGACTATTCGGGAAAAAAGAGAATCGGAGATATGATTGCCAGCCTGGCTGAAAATGGAAAACTGGTGATTGCGATTCTTCATGATATGGATTTTGTAGCGGAGAACTTTGAACGGGTGATTGTTATGGCACATGGAACGATCTTGGCAGACGGAACTTCTAAGGAAGTATTCGCTCAGGATGCAATACTGAAAGAAGCCAGATTACAGAAACCATATATGACACAGTTAATGGAGAGGTTTATCGGAAAATGAATGGACGAGAAAGAAGAAATAAAATCATTCAGATGCTGTCGGAGAGCAGTGAGGCGCTTTCTGGAAAAGAACTGGCAGGAATATTAGATGTAAGCAGACAGATAATTGTACAGGATATTGCACTTTTGCGGGCACAGGATCATGAAATTCTTTCGACCAATCAGGGATATTTGCTTACAGGTGAGAAAAAGATCAGCCGGGTATTCAAAGTCGTTCACAGTGACAAAGAAGTAGAAGAGGAACTGAATCTTATTGTAGATTATGGTGGACATGTAGAAGATGTGTTTGTGTACCACAAGATTTATGGGATTGTTCGGGCAGATCTTCATATTGCAAGTCGAAATGACATCAGAGAATTTTTGGCAGATATTCAGAAGGGGCACTCTGCATTATTAAAAAATATTACGTCGGACTATCATTATCATACGGTAAATGCGCCGTCTGAAAAACTTCTGGATCTGATTCAGGAGCGCCTGGAGGAAAGAGGATTTCTGGCAGAATTAAAAGACTATGAGCCGATCAACTTCTGGGAGAAAGAGACAAAGGGAAAAGGATAACGAATGAAAAAAGTAAGTATTTTAGGAATCGGTGTGGCTACACTGGATATTTATGTCAATCAGGGGCGGATGTATCCGGGCGGAAATGAATATAATGTAGCGTGTAATGCTGCAAGCCTGGGTGCTGAAGCAGGATTCCTTGGTGTTTTTGCAAAGAATCCGGCAGGTGAGCTTCTGGAGCAGACGTTGAAAGAAAGGAATATCTGTCTTACCATGTGCCGCCATGAAGAAGGATCCAGCGGATACAGTCTGGTGGAACTGAAGGAAGATGGGGATCGCGTCTTTCTGGACTGGAATCAGGACGGGGTGACAGAACGTTATCCGATTGAATTTACCAAAGAGGAATTAGATTATATTCAAAGTTATCAGGCAGTCAGCGTGGGAAGATGTGCTTCGGTGGCAGTGGAAAAGATTCGAAAAATGAAAGAGCATGGAATTAATGTGTGCTATGATTTCCATGAAATCTATACCGAAGAAGATATCAGAGAGATTGCACCATTCCTTCGCTATGCATTCTTTTCCTGCAGTCATCTGACAGAAGAAGAAATCCGACATAATCTGAAGGTTGCGGTAGAACAGGGAGCGGGAATTGCCATAGGAACCAGAGGACCTCTGTCTGTCTTCGCCTATGACGGAAAACGGTACTATGAACAGGAAGCCTGTAAGGTGGAAGAAGTAAAAGATGCTCTGGGAGCAGGAGATTCTTTTATCGGCGCCTTTCTGGTGAACTATCTGCAGTACGATGAATGGACAGAAGAAGAACGCATCTCCTATGCATTAAAACAGGCCGTGGAGCATGCAGCATCCGTGATCCAGGTGGAAGGAAGCATCGGCGTTGGATACGATGTGGAAGCAGACCAGGTAAAAGAAATGGTCGGAATTCAGAACGAGTAAAAAAGAAGTGATGTAACTATTCAGAACCAATTGTCCCGCGAGGCGTTTTGGCATGAAAATGCCAAAATCCCGAGACAGGCAAGGCAAAATCCCATCGCCGTAGGCGATTTTCAATGGATGTTATAATAGACAATATGGGTATAGGAGGGACGGTTAATGAAGTATCGTACATTAGGAAAAACAGGACTGGAGGTAAGTGAAATTGGCTTCGGTGGTGAATGGCTGGAACGTCATCCAGAAGAGGAAGGAGTAGAACTGATTCACTATGCATCATCAAAAGGAATCAACATTCTGGACTGTTGGATGCCGGATCCGAAATCCAGAGATATTATTGGAAAAGGGATCAAAGATAACCGCAGTCAGTGGTTTATTCAGGGGCACATTGGTTCTACATGGAAGGATGGACAGTATTACCGGACAAGAGAGATGGAGTATGTACGTCCGGCATTCGAAGATCTGTTAAAAAGAATGCAGACAGATTACATAGATCTTGGCATGATTCATTATGTGGATTCTGAGGAAGAGTGGGAACAGATTCAGCATTCTGAGTATCTGGACTATGTGATGGAGTTAAAAGAAAAAGGAATCATTCATCACATCGGCATGAGCTCTCATAATCCCAAGGTGGCAAAAAAGGCGGCAGAATCCGGCTACGTAGAGATGATTCTATTCAGTATCAATCCGGCATTTGATATGCTTCCGGCCAGTGAAAATATTGATATCATGTTTGCAGATGAGTTTGACAGCGGACTGAAGGGAATCGATGCGGATCGTGCGTTACTATACCGCACCTGTGAAGAAAATCAGGTGGGAATTACCGTGATGAAGGGATTTGCCGGAGGAAGATTATTTGATGAAAAGAGATCCCCATTTGGAGTTAGCCTGACTCCGGTACAATGTATTCATTATGCATTGACTACCCCTGCAGTCTGTTCCATTATGTGCGGATATGACACGAAAGAGCAGGTAGATGCGGCAGTGGCCTATGAGAGAGCATCAGAAGCAGAGAAAGATTATGCATCTGTACTGACCAGTGCACCGCTTCATTCCTGCAGAGGTGAGTGTACCTACTGTGGACACTGCAAGCCGTGTGTGGAAAATCTGGATATAGCCATGATTAATAAATTCTATGATCTGGCAACCATGCAGCCGGAAGTGCCGGCAACGATTCAGGCACATTATGAAGCACTGGAACATAAAGCATCTGAATGTATCGTATGCCAGTCCTGTGAAACACGCTGTCCATTTGGTGTGCCGATTGCAGAACGAATGGAGAAGACGGCAAAATTATTTGGATGCTGATAGGGGAGATAATATGAATTCAATTATGGAAAGTTTATATCATAGAAAATCTGTGAGAGTCTATGAGGATAGACCTGTGTCTGATGAACTTAAAAATGAGATTTTAGATGCAGCCATGCAGGCTCCGTCAGCAGGATGTCAGCAATTGTATACAATTTTAGATATTACGGATCAGAATCTGAAAGATGCACTGGCAGAGACTTGCGATCATCAGCCATTTATCGCAAAGGCACCGATGGTACTGGTATTTTGTGCAGATTGCAAGAAATGGTATGATACTTATCTGGAAGCAGACTGCGAGCCAAGATTGCCGGGAGCAGGAGATCTGATGCTGGCGGTGACGGATGCGGTGATTGCGGCGCAGAATGCAGTGGTAGCGGCAGAAAGTCTGGGACTTGGCTCCTGCTATATTGGAGATATTATGGAGAACTGCGAAGAACAAAGGAAAATTCTTAAGTTACCGAAATATGTATTTCCAGCTGCCATGCTGGTATTTGGCTGGCCGACGCCACAGCAGAAAGAAAGGAAGAAACCGGAACGCTGCGAAATGAACTACATTGTTCATGAAAATGCATATCACAGTATGAAAGGTGAAGAAGTGCGCCAGATGTTCGCACATAAATATCAGAATCATTCTTTTGGAGAGTGGTGCCAGGCATTTTGTAACAGAAAATACAATTCCGAGTTTTCAAAAGAAATGACAAGATCAGTAAGAGAATATCTGAAACAGTTTGAGTAAAAATATGCATCAAGATCACCAATTAAAGTGGTGATCTTGATGCATAAATGATTGTGAAAAATATATGGATTACCGATAAATTAGCAATTCTGTAACACATTAAGCAGTGTAGACAGTTACGTGATGTTCTTGATAATACTTCATATAATTAGAGTTACAATCAGAATTTGTAATAACATTTGAAATTGTGTCAAGAGAGCAAAGGTGAGTAAAAGTACGTTTATCATATTTTCCCTGATTTGCTAATAAATATATTTCTTTTGTATTAGAAAGTAAATAATTATAAAGAGGAAGTTGTGCATGATTGATAATGGAATAACCATTATTTAAATCAATTCCATCGACAGTAAAAAAAGCTTTATCAAAAAATAGTTTATTTAGACTTTGTATGGTGTAATCGTCTAGTGTTTCTATGTGATTCGTACCTAAATGCACCGTTCCGCCGAGCAGGAAAGTTGTAATATGAGGCGATCTGACAAGTTCAGAAACAGCAGTGACATTAGTGGTAACTACCATAACGTTTTCAAGATTGCTATTACTTAAATGTTGACAGAGAAGATTGCAGGTAACACCTGCACCAATAAATATAGTATCATTAGATTGTATAAATTCAACAGCCTTTTGTGCAATTGAGTTTTTATACATATACTGTGGATCCTTAGCGTAACAGGAAAATATGGTACTTTGATTGTAAGATTCATTTGTCACATCAGAAAGCTCTATTCCCTGCGCACCGCCGTGTGTCCTTATAAGCAGTTTTCGGTCCGCTAAAGATTTCAAATCTCTTCTTACTGTTGCCAGGGAAGAATTAGTGAGATCACATAAATACTGTGTTGAAGCTACATGATGTTCAGTAAGATAATCTAATATTTTTTGTTCTCGTTCTATTGCTAACATATACGGTTATCCTCATTTCTATGTTTTATTCATTAATTATATTGAATATTGAGAAGACTTTTCGATTTTAACAAGTCCGCTAGTGCTGAAGCGTGAAACTTGTTTGAGTGCTTTTATTTCAGTACATAGTTATAGCTTAGGGCTTATAAAGTGCCAATGTTGAGTACCATGTCAATTTCATCTGAATCATCTTCAATAACATCTTTTGTTTCAAAAATTTTAGTTGCACTAAGATTATTTCTGTTCAGAAAACCAATTACCCAATACAATACAGATTTCCAGACGATCACCCAGATAATCTTTAGCGTGTCTTACATAACAAGACGGAATGTATATCGATGCAGTTATGATAAATGAGAACAGCATCGATAAGTGAGTGAATTTGTTCCCATGTAGAAATTTGTGCCAGAAGAGTGTGATCTATGTTAGATAAAATTCAGAATGTGTCATAAAAATCTTCTGATATTGTGTTTATAAGATGATTATATGTAATAATCTTTAAAATGTCAATATAAATGATTGAAAATGATCGAAAATGTGATTAAAAATACTCAAAAAAGAATAAAAATGTGTTGAAAAAACAAAAAACATATGTTAATATACATTTAACGAAAGAAAAAACAACAAACAATCAAAAACAATCAACCATCTTTCGTGTAATTGGGGAATAGGAAAAGGAGGAACAAAAAATGAACAAGAAGGTTATGTTAATTATGGGAACAGGGTTATTAGTTGCAGGAATGCTTGGCGGAGTATCTGTTCAGGCGGAAGATGCAAAGTCGATTGGTTTTGCTCTTAGAACAGCAAATGGTTCTTATTATGCATCTATCGGAGATATTGTAAAATCTACTTGCGATGAACTGGGATGGGAATGTACGGTACTTGATGCTAATAATGATACAACAAAGGAATTGGAAAATATGGAAACTTTAGTAGCGTCAGGTGTTGATTTGATCTTTCTTGATTGCGTAGATCCAAGCGCGGCTACAGCCAGTCAGAGGGCAGCATATGATGCAGGTATCCCGGTAATTAATCTTGACTCAGGTGTAGATGATATGAGTATGCAGGTTACGACTGTTTATTCAGACAATGAACAGAATGGTCTGGTTGTCGGAAAATATTATGCAGAAACATTAGATCCTGATTATGAAATAAGCGCTATTCTGTTAAGTGGAAATACTGGTTCTATTGCTGGAAAACAAAGAAGAGATGGTCTGATGGCAGGTATTATTATGCAGCGTACAGGATGTACTGAAGAAGAGGCCTGGGCAGCGGCAGAAGAGATGGAAAACTCTATTGTAAGTTCAGGTAAGGCAGAAAATGAAGATGCAAAATTTACAATTACAGGACAGGGTTGGGGTAACTGGACAATTGATGAGGGGCTGGTTGCTGCTGAAGATTTGATAACGGCAAATCCAGATGTTAATCTTGTATTAGCTGAGAACGATCCTATGCTGATTGGTGCTTTGACAGCATTAGATAATGCTGGTATTACATATGGAGAAGAAGGAACTGTAAAATTAATTAGCGCAGCAGATGGAAGCAAAGATGGATACGATGCTATTAAAGAAGGAAAAATTATGGCAATTGGAGAAAACAGCCCGGCTAAAATTGCTGAGTTGGGAATGGAAATTGCACAGGATATTCTCGTTGATGGAACAGATCCGGAAAGCTATGAGGATATTACGATGACACCGGCAGCAGCAGTTACGAAAGAAAATGTAGAAGAACATTACGAATATGGCTTCTAAGTATAAAGGAATAAGCAATCTGTAATGAGATTGTGATAAAGAAGGCAAGTTTTGGTGTCATAAAATATGGGTGATGTCAAAACTTGCCATAATTTTTAGTGTTTTAGTGAATCAAAGGGGTGGTTAGATGGAGAAAAGATCATATCGTTTGGAGATGCAAGGAATAAGTAAGAGATTTGGTGGAACCTGTGCATTAAATAACGTAAGCATAAAAGTGAAACCAGGAGAAATCCATGCATTGATTGGGGAAAATGGGGCAGGAAAATCAACATTGATTAAAATATTATCAGGGGCATATATAAAAGACGAAGGAGAAATTTTTATTAATGGAGATCCAGTCGATATAACAACGCCGTTGGCTGCAAAAAAACTTGGGGTAGCAGTTATATATCAGGAATTTATGCTGGCACCAGATCTGAGCGTGGCGGAAAATATATTTATTGATAGACTGGCAGAAAATGGAAGATTTATTAATTGGAAAAAAATGCGCAGTGACGCTGAACATATATTAAAAGAATTAGGCTTTGATAATATTAATCCTGAAGATAAAGTAGGAAAGCTGAGTGTAGCACATCAGCAGATTGTCGAGATATGTAAATGTTTAAATCGAAACGCTCAAATCTTGGTGCTGGATGAACCAACAGCTGTGTTGACAGTCGCAGAAATACAACGATTTTTCAAACTGATTCGTTTGTTAAAAGAGAAAAATGTAAGTATCATTTTTGTTTCACATCACATGAATGAAATATTTGAATTGTGTGATACTTTCACAGTGCTAAAAGATGGACAATATGTAAATAGTGGAGTGGTAAAAGAGGTTACAAATACCCAGCTGATTCAGATGATGATTGGTCGGGAATTGACACAAATGTTTCCGCAAAGAAAAGCAGAGATTGGAGATTGTGTACTGGAAGTAAAAAATCTTAACGCTGGAAACAAAGTGAAAAATGTTAGTTTCATGGTAAGAGCAGGGGAAGTATTGGGATTTTCAGGGCTAGTAGGTTCAGGGAGAACAGAAACCATGCGTGCAATCATGGGCGCTGATAAAATGGAAAGCGGAAATATATTTTTTATGGGAAAAGAGGTACATTTTAGAGAACCCAAAGAAGCTGTAGATGCAGGCATAGGATACTTATCTGAGAATCGAAAAACATTGGGATTGTTAGTAAATCAGAGCATACGAGTTAATACGACAATTGCGTCGATGAAAAAAAATACAAAGAGAGGTTTTCTGAATCATAAAAAAGAAAAAAAATATGTAACAGATCTTTTGGCGAAAATTTCAACAAAATATGGATCAATTGAGGATAATGTCAATAGTTTAAGTGGTGGAAATCAGCAAAAAATAAGTTTTGCAAAATGGATATCAGCGGACTGCCAATGTATTATTTTTGATGAACCGACCAGAGGAGTGGATGTCGGAGCAAAAGTGGAAATATATGAGATTATTAATAAACTGGCAGAACAGGGTGTTGCAGTTATAATTGTTTCATCAGAAATGACAGAGATTATTGGAATATGCGATCGGACAATGATTATGGCTCAGGGAAGAGTGACAGGTGAACTTGGAAAAGAAGAATTAAATGAAGCGGCCATTATAAAAATGGCAATGAAGGAAGGATAGAATTATGAACAATAAAAACAAAATTGGTAAATTTATCTTAGATAATAATACTTATGTAATATTTTTGGCACTGTTTTTTATTTGCTGTGTCATTTCTGATAAGTTTTTTTCAGTTTTAAATTTAAGAAATATTGTATTACAGCAGTCAGCATCTATATTAGTGGCAGTAGGTATGCTGATGGTTATTTTAACAGGAGGAATTGATCTATCTGTAGGGTCCGTGATGGCGGTAGGTTCTTCTTTGACTGCAATTTTATGCACTAAATTTCAGATTCCATGGGGAGCTGCAATTATGGTTGCTTTGATATTTGGACTACTTATGGGAACCTTTACAGGTATTTTAGTAGCATACTTGAATTTTCAGGGATTTGTTGCTTCATTGGCAGTTATGACGATAGCAAGAGGAGTTGCTTATACAATTACTAATGCAACTCCGGTTAATTTACCGTCAGAAACATTGAATACGTTGACATCGAAATCATTAGGGTATCCAATTATCTGGATTATGCTTATTGTTGTAATTATTTTTGTAGTTATTGAGAAATATACAGCATATGGAAGACTTGTTATAGCAATTGGAAGTAATAGTGAAGCTGTAAAATTATCTGGAATTCGTGTAAAAAGATATTTAATGTCTGTATATATGTTAAGTGCATGTTTATCAACCTTAGCAGGAATTTTTGTAGCAGCCAGATCAAACGTGGGTAATTCAACTATCGGGGAAGGCCAGGAATTAGATGCAATAGCAGCTTGTGTAATTGGAGGCGCAAGTCTCGCTGGTGGAAAAGGTTCAGTAACCAAAGCGGTTGTAGGAGCTTTGACGTTGGCATTGATTGGTAATATTATGAATCTTTTGGCAGTACCAGCATATCCACAGAGAATTATTAAAGGTTTTATTATTATCGCAGCTGTATTATTACAGGTATTAACAGATAAAGAATAAAAATAAGAAGATGAAAGGAAATGGTAGAGATATGAAAGCGGCAAGATTCTATGAAAGAGGAAAAATTGTTATCGATGAGATTAGTGTTAAAGAACCTGAAGAGTATGAGGTGCTGATTAAAATACGATATTGTGGTGTTTGTGGGACGGATGTACATATATTTAATGGAGAAAAAGGGTCTGCAAAGGTGAATCCTCCTGTGATTTTAGGACATGAATTATCAGGGGATGTAGAAAAGGTGGGAAGTAAAGTATCAGGAATAAAACCAGGAGATCGTGTATCAGTAGATCCAAATACATATTGCGGAAAATGTTACTTCTGTGCAAATGGAAAGAAACATCTGTGCACAGATATGAAGGGACTTGGGACTGCGGTAGATGGTGCATTTGCAGAATATATCACTGTACCGGAAGAGAGCGTATATCCTATTGCGGAAAATGTTAGTTATGAAGAGGCGGCAATGACAGAACCAATTTCATGTTGTTTGCATGGGTTTGATCTGACCGATGTGAAAATGGGAGACACTGTCATGGTGGTGGGAACTGGTAACATAGGTCTCATAATGGTACAGTTGGCCAGAAATGCCGGAGCGGATAAAATTATTGCAGTAGAACCAAATGAAACAAGAAGAAAAAAAGCTCTTGAATTAGGGGCAAGTTTTGGGATTGATCCGCTTCATGATAATACCGAGGAGATATTAAAGGAACATAAAATTGTGAATATTGACAAGGTAATAGATTGCGCAGGGCGTATATCAACGGCAGAATATGCAGTACGCTATGCAGGAAAAGGTGCAATAGTTATGCTTTTTGGTTTAACCGGACCAGATGATGCAATGAATTTAAAACCATTTGAGGTATTTCAGAAAGAATTGACTATAAAAGGATCTTTTGTTAATCCGGATACTTTTGAAAGAGCAGGAAGGCTTCTTGGAACAGGTGCAATAAAAGCAGACAAAATTATTTCAGATATCATTCCTTTAGGTGATATTCAAAGAGTATTTGAAGAACGATTATATGCAAAAGATGGAAAAGTTCTGATTAAATGTGATTAGGAGGATAAAAATATGCAGGAAAGTGGAAAGTTTACAAGAGGGTGGTGTTCACCAGAAAGATACATACAGGGGCCTGGAGAGTTTAATAATATCAAAAATTATACAGATTTATTTGGTACAAAGATTATATTTTTTATAGATGATTTCCTTTATGATAAATATGAAAGAAAACTAAATGAGATATATAAGAGCGAAAAGTACAATTTACGAATATTAAAATTTAAAGGAGAAGTTACCAGACAAAAAATTCAAAAGCATGTGGAATGTGAAGCAGCATTTCTTCCAGACATGGTAATTGGAATAGGTGGGGGAAAAACGATAGATGTTGCAAAAGCAGTTGGAGTTGGTCTTGGAAAACCATTTATTATTATTCCTACAATTGCGGCGACTGACGCACCGTCGAGTTCTTTATCGGTTATATACCGTGAAGATGGTGGACATGAAGGAGAGATTTTTTATAATCATAGTCCAAGCTTATTGATTGTAGATAGTAAAATCATTGCAGATGCACCAGTAAGATTTCTGGTATCAGGAATGGGCGATGCGCTGGCAACATTGATTGAGGCTGAGGCAACACAAAAGGCAAATGTTCCTAATCTTGTTTATCACAAAATGGGTGGATATAGACAGACTCTGGCAGGACGCGCAATTGCCAGAGCATGTTACAAATCACTGATGAAAAATGGAGTAATGGCGAAAGAAGCATGTGAAAAGCATGTAGTGACAGAGGCATTGGAAAATATTATAGAGACTAATATTTTATTAAGTGGTCTGGGATTTGAGAATAACGCTACAGCGGGAGCGCATTCTATAAATGATGGGATTACTTCACTTACAGAGGGAAATAGAACAATGCATGGGGAAAAGGTCGTCTTTGGATGTATTGTGCAGCTAGTGGCAGAAAATGCACCAGAGGAACAACTAGAGGAGGTAATTGATTTTTGTTTAAGAGTTGGATTACCGGTTTGCCTGGAAGATCTTTATGTAGAAAATACAGAAGAGAATATATGTAAGATTGCAGAAGCTTCGATGCATAGTTGCTGGGAAAATATGCCATTTGATGTGAACAAAGAAAGTATTTGTGCAGCAATTACTGTGGCAGATACTTATGGGAGAAATAAAAAGAGCGAATACGGTAAAAAGAATTGATTCTTTTGGGGGGCACCATATGAAATTTAACAAAAAAGAAACAGATCAGTTGGCAGTTCAGATTAGAAAAAATATTCTTAGAGCGATAGCATCTAAAGGAAGTGGACATGTTGGGGGATCACTTTCAATAGCAGATACGTTGGCTGTGCTATACCAAAATATTATGAATATTGATCCTTCTGATCCTAAAAAAGAAGATAGAGATTATATAGTAATGTCGAAAGGACATTGTGGGCCTGCAATGTATGCAGTCTTAGCTGCAAAAGGATTTTTTAAGGAAGAAGTACTTGATACACTAAATCAGAATAATACGATATTACCGAGTCATACAGATAGAAATAAAACACCAGGGGTAGATGTAACGACCGGGTCTCTGGGGCAGGGGGCGTCCTTGGCATCAGGAGTAGCATTTGCGGATAAAATAAATGGAAATTCTGCTCATACATTTCTTATATTAGGAGATGGGGAACTTGATGAAGGACAAGTATGGGAATCTATGTTATTTACAGCACATCAAAATTTGGTAAATCTTGTTACAATTGTAGATGTAAATGGAAAACAATTGGATGGGACAACGGATAAAGTATGTAGTCTTGGAAATATAGAAAAAAAGTTTGAAGCTTTTGGTTACCATGTTATTTCAGTAGCGAATGGAAATGATACAGAAAAAGTATATATGGCTTTGCAAGAAGCTGTACAGGAGAAAGGCAAACCTCCGGTAGTCATTCTTCATACAGTAAAAGGGGCGGGAGTTACAACATATGAAAGAATGGAAAATTGTCATTCGACTACAGTGAAAAAAGAAGATTTGCCAATGTTTTATAAAGAACTTGAAGAAAGATAGGTGAAGAACATGACTGAGTTGAGAAAAGTATTTGCCAATACTATGAACAAAATGATGACAGATGATTCAGAAGTTGTTTATCTTGAAGCAGATCTGGCTGGAGCAATAGGCACGGTGCAGTTATTGGAACAGTTTCCCAACCAAGCATTTGATTTGGGAATAATGGAAGCTAATATGGTAGGAGTTGGAGCAGGCATGTCATTAAAGGGAAAAATTCCCTTTGTCCATAGTTTTGGTACATTTGCATCAAGAAGATGTGCGGATCAGACATTTATGGCTGGATGCTACAATAAAGCAAATATCAAAATCGTAGGATCAGATCCGGGAATTTCAGCAGAAGCAAATGGTGGAACCCATATGCCATTTGAGGATATTGGAATTTATCGTTCCTATCCGGAAATGACGATATTGGATGTTGCAGAACCTTATTTATTGGAACAGGTATTGCATCAGATGAAGAACAATTATGGAACTATGTATATTCGATTTCCTAGAAAGGACAAAGAAACATATTATACCGGAACGGAAGAGATAAAAATTGGAAAAGGAAATACTTTAAAAGAAGGAACGGAAGCAACGATTATTGCATCGGGCATAGAAGTAAAAGCAGCTTTAGAAGCAGCAGAAGAATTGGAAAAAGAAAATATATCTGTTAGAGTAGTTGATATGTTTACGATAAAACCATTGGACAAAGAACTAGTTTTAAAATGTGCAAGAGAAACAGGTGCTATTGTAACTGCTGAGAATCATAATAAGCAGGGCGGGCTTGGTTCTGCAGTTGCAGAAGTGCTTGCAGAAGAAGCAAGGGTGCCATTTAGAAGAATAGGCGTTCCAGATTGTTTCGGCGAAGTTGGAAGCAGAAAATATCTTGCTGAGAAATTTGGACTTACTGCAAAAGATATAGTGGAGAGAGTAAAACAGGTTATCAACGAAAAGAAAAATAGTGACAGGAAAATGTGATATGAGATATTTGATGGGAATTGACCTGGGAACATCGAGTGTGAAAGCTATGATTACGGATGAGAATGGTGTAATACATGGGCTAGGACAGGTTGGATATGAGATTCATACGCCAGAGATTGGCTACGTACAGCAAGATCCGTTGAAGTGGTGGACAGCAACAAAAGAAGCTGTACGTCAAGCAATAAAATGCGTTGATTTTACGACGGAAAAGATACAAGGAATTGGATTATCAGGTCAAATGCATGGTATGGTTGCATTGGATGAAAATAAGAAAGTTCTTTATCCAGCCATCATTCATTTAGATGCACGGTCGACAGAAGAAAGAAAAATAATTCAGGAAATAGCAGCTGATTTGATTCAGTCCGAACTAATGAATCAGCCAAGTACAGGAATGATGATTTGTTCCTTATTATGGATAAAAAATCATATGGAACAACAATATGAAAAAATTCGTTATGTACTTTCACCTAAAGACTATATCCGTTTCCAATTGACAGGAGAAATAAGTTCGGAAGTCAGTGATGCGTCTGCAACGCTTGCTTTTTCAGTAAAAAACAGATCTTGGTGTAAAGCCTTGTTCAAAAGACTAGATTTGAAGGAGGATATATGGCCAAAGGTTTTGAATTCACAAGAAATTGCAGGGACAATTACGAAAGAAGTGCATCATGAAACAGGGTTACCAGAGAATACAAAGGTAGTAGCAGGCGCTGGAGATTGTTTTGCAGCTATGGTAGGAAATGGCATTATAAAAACAGGGATTATGACCTGCAATATAGGAACATCTTCACAGATTGCAGTTGTAACAGATAAACCGATCTGTGATTCGGATATGCAGTGTCAATTGTGGTGTCATGCAGTACCAGGAGTTTGGGCATATCAGGGTGGAGCATTGAATGGAGGAGGAACTCTGAGCTGGGCAAAAAATAAAATGTTGTGTGATGGTACATCTTTTGAAGAATTAGACAGAGAAATACAAAAAGTACCTGCAGGAAGTAATGGAATTACATTTTTACCATATCTGGCAGGTGAAAGAACTCCATTTAATAATCCGAAAGCCAGAGGCGTTTACTACGGATTAAATTTGAAACAGGGAAAATATGATATGCTTCGAGCAACAGTGGAAGGCGTTTTGTATAATTTAATGGAATGTAAAAAAATATTTGATGCACAGAATCTTCCACAGGAGATGCTGATTGCATCAGGTGGTGGTGCGCGAGGAATGTCATGGAAACAAATTCAGGCAGATATGTTTGCTATGCCAGTATATACCACTGAAACTGTAGAAGAAGCATGCATGGGAGCTGCTGTGTTGGCTGCAGTAGGAACGGGAATTTATGGTAACATAGAAGAAGCGTGTAAAAAAATGGTAAAAATAAAAGAAAAACCAGTAGAACCGATTTGGGAGAATCATGTAAGATATAAAGAAGGATTACAGATATTTGAAGAATTATATGATAATTTGAAAGGAATGTTCGAAAAAAACAAGCACTAAAAGAAAACAGGGCGGTACAAATCCTAAGACGGTATCACCCTGTCATATATCTATCTTATATGTATAATTCGATGCGAAACAGATCCCATGGGATATAGTGTTTGTTAGTCATCAGAAGCTGGTGCTCTTTGTCGTAGATGTTTTCCAGAACCAGCAGAAAGGAGTCCTGGCTGGACAATGTATAGTTTTTTGCAGTAAAGTTTCCGGAAGTGGAATAAGTGCAGCTACGGTAAAAATGGTGGTCTTCATTGTAGCTGGTATGTTCCAGAAATTCCAGAAGCTGAGCCTGATCCTTCAGGTCAATTTTCAGCTTTCCAATTACTTCGATTGGAATGAAACTCAAAGAATAGGCAATGGTTTGCTGTGCATGTCGATACCAGCGGTCTGTAATCACCACAGCAGCCGTATACTGCCCGAGACTGTCCAATATCGATTTGGATGGTATCTCGATTCGGGAATCTACCTCTACATCATCCAGAGATTCGGTACAATAGGCGTGTACCGGATGCAGCGTATGATTGGCTTTTGAAGCAATGGCCATGGAAGATGGGAGGGAGGAACGAGTGGCGCGGATAAAGTTTCCGACACCAGGTACATTTTTTACCAGTCCGTCTTCGATCAGAAGCATCAATGCCTTACGCAGGGTCATGCGGCTGACATTCATAGAAGCTGCAAGAGTGGTCTCCGGAGGAAGCTGTGATTCGGGCTGATAAGTGCCGTCCTTGATCTGTTCGTAAAGCTGATCGTATATTTTTACATGTTTTAGTTTTTTTGTTTTAGACTTGTCTGTTTTTTCTGACATAGCAGTTCCTCTTGTCTGTAATTCTTCTTTTATCATAAGAGGAAAAAACAGAAATGTCAATCCGGAAAACATTGTATATTCTGCACAAAACAGGTGTGGTTATTTGTACGCTATTGAGTATTGAAAATATACAGGCGCAGGTATAAAATAGACAATACAAATGAAAAAAATATACATGTATAAAAATGGAAGTGAGAACGAAGTCATGCAGAATTATTCAGGAGAAGTTGGATTACAGTATCATTTACAGATCAGACCGGGAGATGTAGGGCGTTATGTGATCTTGCCGGGAGATCCAAAGAGATGTGAAAAGATTGCAAAGCATTTTGAGGATGCGAAGCTGATTGCAGACAGCAGAGAATTTGTGACCTATACCGGTTATCTGGATGGTGAAAAAGTCAGTGTGACTTCTACTGGTATCGGCGGACCTTCTGCATCCATTGCTATGGAAGAACTGGTACTTTGCGGTGCAGATACGTTTATTCGCGTAGGTACCTGTGGGGGCATTGAACTGGATGTAAAGGGCGGTGACATTGTTGTAGCAACCGGTGCAGTGAGAATGGAAGGCACCAGCAGAGAATATGCACCGATTGAATATCCGGCAGTGGCAGATCTGGACGTGGCCAATGCGCTGGTAGTAGCCTGCAAAGATCTGGGTTATACCTATCATACTGGTGTAGTACAGTGTAAGGATGCTTTTTATGGACAGCATGAGCCGGAGAGAATGCCGGTCAGCTATGAACTGCTCAATAAATGGGAAGCATGGAAACGGATGGGATGCAAGGCATCTGAGATGGAATCTGCAGCACTGTTTATTGTAGCGCAGCACTTAAGAGTACGTTGTGGTTCCAACTTCCTGGTAGTGGGAAATCAGGAAAGAAATGCACTTGGCATGGAAAATCCAATCGTACATGATACAGAAGCAGCTATTACAGTTGGTGTAGAAGCAATCCGCAAACTGATCAAAGCAGACCGCGAGAAGAGATAGAAGTGTTCTGGGATTTGTGGTAAAATGGACAGGGAAAACTGATCAGAAGGATGGTGAAAAGATGAAGAAGTATAACCGGATTTTTACAATTGTCATTGATTCTCTTGGTGTGGGAGCAATGCCGGATGCTGCGCAGTATGGAGATGCCGGATGTGACACACTGGGACATATTACAGAACGTACAGAGAATTTTCAGATTCCGAATCTGCAGAAGCTGGGAATGGCGAATCTTCATACCCTTCAGGGCGTGGCACCGGAAGAAAAACCGCTTGCCTGCCATGGCAAGCTGAGAGAAGCCAGTAAAGGAAAGGATACTATGACCGGTCACTGGGAAATGATGGGACTTCAGATTACTACACCATTTCAGACATTTACCGAACATGGTTTCCCACCGGAACTGATCGCAGAACTGGAAAAACGTACCGGACACAAAGTGATCGGTAATAAAAGCGCCAGTGGAACTGCCATTCTGGATGAACTGGCAGAAGAAGAGATTGCTACCGGTCATATGATCGTGTATACATCAGCGGATTCTGTCTTACAGATCTGTGGAAATGAAGAGACCTTCGGACTTGACGAGTTATATCGCTGCTGTGAGATTGCCAGAGAACTGACTATGAAAGATGAATGGAAAGTAGGCCGTGTCATTGCAAGGCCATACGTGGGCAGGAAAAAGGGTGAGTTCAAACGTACCAGCAACCGTCATGATTATGCTTTGAAACCATTTGGCAGAACAGCACTGAATGTATTAAAGGATGCAGGGCTGGATGTGATCTCGGTTGGAAAAATCTATGATATTTTTGATGGGGAAGGACTGACGGAGTCGAATAAGTCTAAGAGTTCTGTTCATGGGATGGAGCAGACTATCGAGATTGCAAAGCGAGACTTTCATGGTCTGTGTTTCGTGAATCTGGTAGATTTTGATGCACTCTGGGGACACCGCAGAAATGTAAAGGGATACGCAGAAGAACTGGAACGGTTTGATGCGAAACTTGGTGAATTCCTGAAAGAGTTAAAAGAAGATGATTTACTGATCATTACTGCAGACCATGGAAATGACCCAACCCATACCGGAACAGATCATACCAGAGAAAAGGTACCATTTCTGGCCTATTCTCCATCTATGAAGGAGGGTATGCATCTGGATGAAGCAGATACGTTTGCAGTGATAGGTGCAACGATTACCGACAACTTTGGCCTGAAGATGCCAGAAGGAACCATTGGAACTTCCATACTTGACAAGATTACAAAATAGGAGAGGATAAAAAGATGAACACAAGTGATGTATTAAAAATTGTAGACCATACTCTGCTGGCGCAGACAGCAACCTGGGCACAGATCAGAGAGATCCTAGATGATGCCATGAAATATCATACTGCATCTGCATGTATTCCGGCAGCATACGTAAAGCAGGCCGCAGAATATGTACAGGGCAGATTGCCGATCTGTACAGTGATTGGATTCCCGAATGGTTACAGTACGACAGAGACTAAGGTATTTGAGGCGAAAAATGCCATCGAAAATGGTGCCAATGAGATCGATATGGTGATTAATGTTGGATTTTTAAAAGACGGAAGATATGAGGAAGTGGAAGAAGAGATCCGCAAAATTCACGAAGCATGCGACGGAAAGATTCTGAAAGTCATCATTGAGACCTGTCTTCTGACAGAGGATGAGAAGATCAAGATGTGTGAACTGGTGACCAAAGCAGGTGCAGAATTTATCAAGACCTCCACAGGATTCTCCACAGCCGGAGCTACGTTTGCAGATGTGAAGCTAATGAAAGAACATGTAGGAGAAGGCGTAAAGGTAAAAGCGGCAGGAGGAATTTCTTCTTTTGATGATGCAGAAGAATTTATGCGTCTGGGCGCAGACAGACTGGGAACCAGCCGTCTGGTGAAGATTATGAAACAGACAGACAATGGTGCAGGTTACTAATAAATAAGAGAGACAAACAAAAGAGGACACTATAGATTCAGATATAGTGTCTCTTTTTTTACTGGCAGGAACTTTTTCAGAAAAAGCTGCATAGCATACCAGGAGAAGGTATGTGAGGTTATTATGAGAAAATCAGGTATCCATGTATTGCAGGCAGAGAAGACAGACAGAGGGGCACTGAAGATTAATGTGGAATCGGCACTTCGTACCGTTCCTGTTGAAAATGCAACAGTGGATATTTCTTATACCGGGGAGCCGGATCAGATTCTGGAAGAGGTGCGCACGGATCAAAACGGCAATACGGGTACGCTGGAATTGAAGGCCCCGCCGCTGGAATACAGTATGCAACCGGGAGAAACTCAGCCTTATTCAGAATATACGATAAAAGTATCGGCAGAAGGATATGAACCGGTGACGATCAGCGGCTCAGAGGTAATGTCAGGGGAACTGTCATTGCAGAATATCCGGCTTCGTCCACTGGAACAGGGACGGCCACCGGAAGTCACTGCCATACCGCCGCATACACTGTATGGAAACTATCCGCCGAAAATAGCGGAAGCTGAGATCAAACCGGTGAATCAGTCTGGAGAAATCGTACTGCGCCGTGTAGTTATCCCGGAATATGTGGTAGTACATGATGGAAGTCCAAGGGATACTACGGCAGGAGATTATTATGTCCGATATAAAGATTATATTAAAAATGTGGCATCCAGTGAGATTTATTCAACCTGGCCGAAAGAGACGATCATAGCCAATGTACTGGCGATTATGTCTTTTACACTGAATCGCGTTTACACAGAATGGTACAGAAATAAAGGCTTTGACTTTACGATTACGTCGTCCACTGCATTTGATCATAAGTGGATCTATGGAAGAAATATCTTTGAAAGTATTTCCGAGACTGTAGATGAGATTTTTGAAAATTATCTGTCCAGGCCGAATGTGAAACAGCCGATTCTGACCCAATATTGTGATGGCAGCAGAGTGACCTGTCCCCAGTGGATGAGTCAGTGGGGTTCCAAAGCACTGGGAGATCAGGGATATTCCGCAATTGAGATACTTCGGTATTATTACGGAGACTCTATGTATATCAATCAGGCTGAACAGGTGGCAGGAATTCCGGCATCCTGGCCGGGATATGTACTGGCACTTGGCTCTACAGGAGATGCCGTGTTGCAGATTCAGGAACAGCTCAATGCCATTTCCAATAATTATCCATTGATTCCCAGAGTGGCTGTAGACGGAATCTATGGACCGGCGACAGCAGAAGCTGTTCGGATCTTTCAGGGGATCTTCGGCCTGACCCAGGATGGAATCGTGGGAAAAAGAACCTGGTATAAAATTCAGGAGATTTATGTCGGCGTTACCAGAATAGCGGAACTCAACCCTTGAAAACACAGAAAAAAGCCTGAAAAAAGGCAAATTAAAAACCGGTAAACCAGTGATTTTCAGACAAAAAATTAATAGAAAATGGGTTGAAAAAGGGAAATGAGTATGCTATCATATTGACAATTTGGGATGAAGGAGGGAAGAGAACACATGTATTCTTGCAGGCGTTCTGTTCCCTTTTCTAGTATATAAATAAGAAAGGCAGGTTTACAAATGAAAGCATTCCTTATACTGGAGGACGGCACTGTATTTTGCGGTCAGAGCATCGGTTCAACAAGGGAAGTGATCAGTGAGATCGTATTTAATACTTCCATGACAGGATATCTGGAGGTTCTGACAGATCCATCTTATGCAGGACAGGCTGTTGTGATGACCTATCCACTGATTGGTAACTATGGTATCTGTTATGAAGATATGGAGTCAGAGAGACCATGGCCGGATGGATACATTGTGCGGGAACTTTCCAGAATTCCAAGTAATTTCCGTTCACAGGGAACGATTCAGGAGTTTCTGGCTAAGCATGATATACCTGGGATAGCAGGCATCGATACCAGAGCACTGACCAAGATCCTTCGTGAGAAAGGTACTATGAACGGTATGATTACCACGAATGAGAATTATAATCTCGATGAAGTGCTTCCAAAGCTGAAGGCTTATACCACGGGAAAGGTGGTAGAGAAAGTAACCTGCAAGGAAAAATATGTGCTGGAGGGCAATGGCCCAAAGGTAGCACTGATGGATTTCGGCGCCAAGAGAAATATTGCAAGAAATCTGAACAAACGTGGATGTCAGGTGACCGTATATCCGGCACTGACTACAGCAGAAGAGATTTTGGCAGATCATCCGGACGGCATTATGCTTTCCAATGGCCCTGGAGACCCGAAGGAATGTACTTCTATTATAAAAGAGATCAAAAAGCTGTATGACAGTGAGGTACCGATTTTTGCGATCTGCCTGGGACATCAGCTGATGGCACTGGCTAATGGTGCAGATACTTATAAGATGAAATACGGACATCGTGGAGGCAATCATCCGGTGAAGGATCTGAAGACCGGAAGAGTCTATATTTCCTCACAGAATCATGGATATGTGGTAAATACCGATACATTGGATCCATCCATTGCAGTTCCGGCTTTTACGAATGTTAATGATGGAACAAATGAAGGACTGGCTTATACAGGAAAGAACATCTTTACCGTACAGTTCCATCCGGAAGCGTGCCCTGGACCACAGGATTCCGGCTATTTGTTTGATCGTTTTATGAATATGATGGAGGTGAATAAGTAATGCCAAAGAATCCAGATATTAAAAAAGTACTTGTGATTGGTTCTGGTCCGATTGTCATCGGCCAGGCAGCAGAGTTTGACTATGCAGGAACACAGGCATGCCGTTCACTGAAAGAAGAAGGAATTGAAGTCGTACTGCTGAATTCCAACCCTGCCACCATTATGACAGATAAGGATATTGCAGATCATGTATACATTGAACCACTTACGGTAGAAGTGGTGGAACAGCTGATTTTAAAAGAGAGACCGGACAGTGTGCTGCCGACCCTTGGAGGGCAGGCCGGACTGAATCTGGCTATGGAACTGGAAGAAAGAGGCTTTTTAAAAGAGCAAGGGGTCCGTCTGATCGGTACTACAGCAGAGACCATTAAGAAGGCAGAAGACCGTCTGGAATTCAAGCTGACTATGGAGAAGATCCATGAGCCGATTGCAGCATCCAAGGTAGTAGAATCTGTAGAAGAAGGTGTGGAATTCACCCAGACTATCGGATATCCGGTAGTACTTCGTCCAGCTTATACATTAGGAGGAAGCGGCGGCGGAATTGCTCACAATTACGAAGAACTGACTGAGATTCTGGAGAATGGTCTCCGTCTTTCCCGTGTGGGACAGGTTCTGGTAGAGCGATGCATCGCTGGATGGAAAGAGATCGAATATGAAGTAATGCGTGACAGTGCAGGCAACTGTATTACTGTTTGTAATATGGAAAATATCGATCCGGTAGGCGTGCATACCGGTGACAGTATCGTAGTAGCACCGTCCCAGACCCTGGGAGATAAAGAATACCAGATGCTTCGTACATCTGCATTGAACATTATCAGTGAACTGAATATTACCGGTGGATGTAATGTACAGTATGCGCTGAATCCAGACAGTTTTGAATACTGTGTAATCGAAGTAAATCCTCGTGTAAGCCGTTCTTCTGCACTGGCGTCCAAGGCTACTGGTTACCCAATTGCAAAGGTAGCTGCCAAGATTGCCCTTGGTTATACCTTGGATGAGATCAAAAATGCCATTACAGGCAAGACCTATGCCAGCTTTGAGCCGATGCTGGATTACTGTGTGGTTAAGATCCCAAGACTGCCGTTTGATAAATTTATTAGTGCAGAACATACGCTGACCACTCAGATGAAGGCAACTGGAGAGGTTATGAGTATCTGCAACAATTTTGAAGGTGCACTGATGAAGGCTATCCGTTCGCTGGAACAGCATGTGGACTGTCTGTTATCTTATGATTTCTCAGATCTTGATGAAGACGGACTGATGAAGCAGCTTCGTAAAGTAGATGATCGCAGGATCTGGGTGATCGCAGAAGCACTGCGCCGGGGTTTTTCTTACGAAGTGATTCATGATATTACAAAGATTGATATCTGGTTTATTGATAAACTGGCAATTCTTGTAGAGATGGAAGATGCATTGAAGAATCAGAAACTGACGCCAGAACTGTTAAAAGAAGCGAAGAGAATTGAGTTCCCGGACAATGTGATTGCCAGACTGACTGGCAAGACAGAAGAAGAGATCAAAGAGATGCGTTATGCGAATGGTATTGTCGCTGCTTATAAGATGGTAGATACCTGTGCAGCAGAGTTTGCAGCATCCACACCATATTACTATTCTGTATTTGGCAGTGAGAATGAAGTAGTGGAAACAAGAGACCGTAAAAAAGTGCTGGTACTTGGTTCCGGACCAATTCGTATCGGACAGGGTATTGAATTTGACTTCTGTTCTGTTCACTGTACATGGGCCTTTGCAAAGGAAAATTATGAGACTATCATTATCAACAACAATCCGGAAACGGTCAGTACCGACTTTGACATTGCAGATAAGCTGTATTTCGAACCGTTGACACCGGAAGATGTGGAAAATATTGTAAACATTGAAAAACCGGACGGAGCGGTAGTACAGTTCGGTGGACAGACTGCGATTAAGCTGACTGAAAGTCTCATGAAGATGGGGGTACCGATTCTGGGAACCTCTGCAGAGAATGTAGATGCGGCAGAAGACAGAGAACTGTTTGATGAAATTCTGGAAAAATGTCAGATTCCAAGACCACAGGGACATACGGTATTTACGGCAGAAGAGGCAAAGAAAGCAGCAAATGAACTGGGTTACCCGGTACTGGTAAGGCCATCCTATGTACTGGGTGGTCAGGGTATGCAGATTGCCATTAACGATGAAGACGTAGATGAATTCATCGGCATTATCAACCGTATTGCACAGGATCACCCGATTTTGGTGGATAAATACCTGATGGGAAAAGAGATCGAAGTAGATGCGGTATGCGATGGAAACGACATTCTGATTCCAGGTATCATGGAGCATATCGAGAGAGCGGGTATCCATTCCGGAGACAGTATCTCTGTATATCCGGCACAGAGTATCAGTGCAAGTGTGAAGAAAACAATTGAAGAATATACCAGAAGACTTGCCCAGTCCCTGCATGTTATCGGTCTGATCAATATTCAGTTTATTGTGTGCGGAGAAGAAGTATATGTGATTGAGGTAAATCCTCGTTCCAGTCGAACAGTACCGTATATCAGTAAAGTGACCGGTATTCCGATTGTACCTCTGGCAACAAAGGTGATTCTTGGAGCCAAGATCAAAGATCTGGGTTATGAACCGGGACTTCAGCCAGAAGCAGATTATTTTGCAATAAAGATGCCAGTATTCTCCTTTGAGAAGATCCGTGGTGCAGACATCAGCCTGGGACCGGAGATGAAGTCTACCGGTGAATGCCTTGGTATTGCAAAGACCTTTAATGAAGCGCTTTACAAAGCATTTTTGGGCGCCGGAATCCGTCTGCCGAAGTATCATAATATGATTATGACTGTGCGTGATGAAGATAAAGAAGAAGCTGTGAAGATCGGTAAACGATTTGAAGCACTGGGCTACAATATTTTTGCGACAAAGGGAACCGCCAAAGCACTGATGGATGCAGATGTGCAGGTTCGTATGACCAGAAAAATCGAACAGGAATCACCGAACATCCTCGACCTGATTCTTGGACATAAGATTGATCTGGTTATCGACATCCCATCTCAGGGTGTGGAAAAGAGCCGAGATGGATTCGTTATTCGAAGAAATGCCATTGAGACAGGGGTGAATGTACTAACTGCGATCGATACCGCAGGAGCACTGGTTTCCAGTCTGGAAAATGCAGATGTGACGAAGCTGTCACTGATAGATATTGCAACAATCTAAAAATGTAAATGTGAAAGACCATGTTTTCGTATATAAAAAAACGAAAGCATGGTCTTTGTAATGTGGTATTATCTGTTAAAGAATATCAGCTGTGAAAAGGAACTTTCTAGTTGTCATCTTCAGAAGTATCAGCAGTATATACCTGACGTTTTCTTGCCATTTCATCACTGGCCAGATATTCATCATAAGTAGTGATCTTGTCGATCATGGAACCATTTGGAAGGATTTCCATAATACGGTTGGCAGTAGTCTGAACAATCTGGTGGTCACGGGATGTGAAAATGATAACACCAGGGAATTTAATCATACCATTATTTAAAGCAGTGATCGATTCCATATCCAGATGGTTTGTCGGTTCATCAAAGAGCAGAACGTTTGCACCACTGATCATCATTTTTGAAAGCAGGCAGCGTACTTTTTCACCACCGGAAAGAACGTTTACTTTCTTTACTCCGTCATCACCGGCAAACAGCATACGACCGAGGAAACCACGTACATAAGTGGCATCTTTGATTTCGGAATACTGTGTCAGCCAATCTACGATAATCAGGTCATTGTCGAACTCTTTGGTATAGTCTTTTGGAAAGTAGGACTGACTGGTAGTAACACCCCATTTAAAGCTTCCGGAATCAGGTTCCATTTCTCCGGAGAGAATCTGAAGGAGTACAGTCTTAGCCAGTTCGTTACCGCCAACCAGAGCAATCTTATCATCGTGACCAACGGTAAAAGTCAGATTATCCAGAACTTTTACACCATCAATCGTTTTAGTGAGCCCATCAACGGCCAGTACTTCGTTACCGATCTCACGGTTTGGACGAAAATCAATGTATGGATACTTTCTGCTGGATGGTTTGATGGTATCCAGTTCAATTTTTTCCAGAGCACGTTTTCTGGAAGTGGCCTGCTTGGATTTGGAAGCATTGGCACTGAACCGGGAAATAAACTCCTGCAGCTCCTTGATTTTTTCTTCCTTCTTTTTGTTGGCTTCTTTCATCTGTTTGATCATCAGCTGACTGGATTCATACCAGAAGTCATAGTTGCCGGCGTAAAGCTGGATCTTGCCATAGTCGATATCGGCAATATGAGTACATACTTTATTTAAGAAATAACGGTCATGGGATACGACAATAACAGTATTATCAAAGTTGATCAGGAATTCTTCCAGCCATTCGATAGCAGCAAGATCCAGGTGGTTGGTCGGCTCATCCAGAAGCAGAATGTCAGGATTACCAAACAGTGCTCTTGCCAGCAGAACTTTCACCTTTTCGCTGCCGCTTAAGTCTTTCATAATAGCATAATGAAGATCTGTCTCAATACCGAGTCCGTTTAACAGCTGGGCAGCGTCAGATTCTGCTTCCCATCCGTTCATTTCAGCAAATTCTCCTTCCAGTTCACTGGCACGAATACCGTCTTCATCAGTGAAATCTGGTTTTGCATAGATAGCTTCCTTTTCCTTCATGATATCATACAGTCGCTGGTTACCCATAATTACCGTATCCAGAACAGGATAGTCATCGTATTTAAAGTGGTTCTGTTCCAGAACGGAAAGACGCTGTCCAGGTGTGATCACGATGTCACCGTTTGTGGTATCCAGTTCACCAGACAGAATTTTTAAAAATGTGGACTTTCCGGCACCATTGGCACCGATCAGACCATAACAGTTGCCTTCGGTAAATTTGATATTAACATCTTCGAATAATGCTTTTTTACCAATACGCAGTGTCACATTATTTGCACTGATCATAAAATTCTCCTTAACCTATAATAATTATCCAATAAGTCTCATAGTGTATTTTAACTGATAATCTGAAAAATGCAAGTGTTTCTTGAGGAAACCGCAAAGTTATGCTATACTGAAAGAACTGTACACCTGCGGTATCCGCAGGTGTTTGTAACAAATTCAGGTTCTTATAAAGAAAGGATCAGGCATGAGCAAAAAGAAAAGAAGAAAGAAAAAAAGACTTCGCTGGATAAAGTTTCTGTTTGAGATAGCTGTGCTGGCAGCTCTGGCCTGTGCATTGTTTGTAGCCTACAAGTTTACCCAGATTACCAGAACAGATATACAGGAGGATCAGCTGGTGGTGAACAGCAGTATTCCGGAAGATGAATGGAACCGGATGAAGAAGTACACTACGGTGGCATTTTTCGGTGTGGATTCCCGTATGGGAGCACTGGAATCGGGTGCAAACAGCGACACCATTATGGTTTGCAGTATCGATAATGAGACGAAAAAAGTGCAGCTTGCTTCGGTGTATAGAGATACTTATCTGGATACCACGGATGGAGAGTACCGAAAGTGTACGGAAGTGTATTCCATTGGGGGTGCACAGCAGTCTGTCAGTATGTTGAATAAGAATCTGGATTTGAATATTACAGATTATGTGACTGTGAATTTTCAGGCACTGGTCGAACTGGTAGATCTGTTCGGGGGCGTTGATATCAATCTGTCAGAGGGAGAGGTTGTGTGGCTGAACGGCTATCTGGTAGAAGAACGGGAAGTACTGGGAAAGGAATGCGAGGATGTGCCGGGACCAGGACTACAGCACCTGAATGGCATGCAGGCACTGGCGTACAGCAGAATTCGTTATATTGGATTAGATTATGAGAGAACAGAGCGGCAGAGAACGATACTGGAGCAGGTGATGAAAAAAGCGCAGAACAGCGATCTGCTGATGCTGAATGATATTATAGATACAGTATTACCGATGGTATCCACCAGTCTTTCAGTGACTGAAATATTGAAGCTTGTATCTGGAACAGGAAAGTATACAATGAATGAGACGGTTGGATTCCCGTTTGAGAAAACAACCATGACAGTGAATGGCAGTGATTGCGTGATACCGATCAATCTGGCAGAAAATGTCAGTCAGCTTCATTCCTATTTATATGGAAGCGAGGGTTATACACCGTCGGATGTGGTGCAGGAGATCAGTGATCAGATTTCTTATACAACTGGAATATATTAACGAATTAGTCAATATCTGACTAAAAAACAAGGGTCAAAATATGGCTGCCTTATAATTGGTACAGGAGGCAGTCATATGAGAAAGTACCAGAGAATAAGGAATCTGCGTGAGGATAAAGATATGAACCAAACGCAGATGGCAAGAGAGTTAAACATTAATCAGCGTACCTATAGCAGATATGAAAATGCAGACAGTATGATGCCATTGGATATTTTAGTTCAGATCGCAGATTATCATAATGTCAGTGTAGATTATCTGTTAGAACGGACAGATGTTCAGAGAAGATATCCAAGAAGAAAAACAGAATAGGATCCCTGTGGCAGCAGTTGCCCGTTGATTGAAAGTATGTTACGATTGCAGCGTAGTCTTTAAAAGACTACGCTGTTTTTAAGAGGAGGCAACAGATATGAAAAAGAAATCTTCTGCGCAGAAGGTGGCGCTATACGGTGTGCTGATTGCCCTTGCCATGGTATTGAGTTATGTGGAAATGTTGATTCCACTTCCGGTTGGGATACCAGGAGTGAAGCCGGGTCTGGCCAATCTGGTAGTATTTCTTGCGCTGTATACGATGACAGCCAGAGAGGCTTTACTGATTTCTATGGTGAGAATACTGCTGGTAAGTATTACTTTTGGAAATGGTTCTGCATTTCTGTATAGTATGGCTGGTGGAATTTTAAGCTTTCTGGTGATGTGGATCTTCCAGAAAAATGATTTTTTGCTCCCGGCAGGGGTCAGTATTGCCGGTGGGATTGCACATAATGTAGGACAATTGCTTATGGCAGCAGTCATTTTGGAGAATGGAGCAGTATTTACTTACTTCCCGGTTCTTTTGGCGGCAGGGTGCATAACTGGTGGAATTATCGGGTTTTTGGGAGAACAGATACGGAAAAGAATCATAAGAGCCTGATAAAAAAATACCAATATATGACAAAAAATTAACCAGTATGGGAAATATATTGTTGAAAATGATGAAAAAAAAGTATATGATAATGTAGAGAAGCGCTGTATAAGATAGCTTGAAAAGATAAGGAGAAGGGAAAGTATGAAACTACCAACATTCAAGGGCGGAGTCCATCCTGATGATGGAAAGAAGCTCACAAAAGACTGTCCGGTGCAGACTTATCTCCCGAAAGGAGATTTGGTATACCCGCTGTCGCAGCATATAGGTGCGCCGGCAAAGCCACTTGTTAAGAAAAATGATACCGTTCTGATGGGTCAGAGAATCGCGGAGGCTGGTGGCTTTGTATCAGCGAATATCGTAAGTTCTGTTTCCGGAAAAGTAAAGGCGATAGAGCCTAGACTTACCGTTTCCGGTGCAAAGGTAGAATCCATTGTGATTGAGAACGATGGAAATTACACCCCAATAGAAGGAATGGGACAGTACCGGGATTACACGAAGATGTCCAAAGAAGAGATCATTGATGCGGTGAAGGATGCCGGAATCGTCGGACTGGGTGGAGCGGGATTCCCGACCCATGTAAAGCTGATGCCAAAGAATCCAGATGCAATTGATTACATCATTGTCAATGGTGCAGAGTGTGAACCGTATCTGACCAGTGATTATCGTATGATGATGGAATGTCCACAGCATATTGTCAGTGGTCTGAAAGTGATGCTTCAGTTGTTTGATCATGCAAAGGGAGTAATTGCAGTAGAAGCAAACAAGCCTGCAGGTATCAAGAATCTGGAAGAACTGGTAAAAAATGAGGATCGTATCGAGGTGCGCACACTGCAGACCAAGTACCCACAGGGTGCAGAGCGTAATCTGATCTATGCTGTAACAGGAAGAAAGATCAATTCCACCAAGCTTCCGGCAGATGCAGGATGTATTGTAGATAACGTAGATACAGTGATTGCTATTCATATGGCAGTATGTGAAAGCACACCACTGATGCGCCGAATCTTTACCTTAACCGGAAATGGTATCAATCAGCCAGGCAACTACAATGTAAAGATTGGAACATCTTATGCTGAATTGGTAGAAGCATCCGGTGGATTTAAGGATGGTGTGAAGAAGGTCATCTCCGGTGGCCCAATGATGGGTATGGCATTATCTACTGTAGATATACCGATTATGAAGACTTCATCCGCATTAACCTGTTTCATGGAAGATGAAGTGGAGAAATATGAAGAGACAGCCTGTATTCGTTGTGGAAAGTGCGCTCAGGTCTGTCCATCTCATGTAATTCCACAGAAGCTTATGGAAGCTGCGCAGCATTATGATATGGAGCGTTTTACAGCATTAAATGGTATGGAATGCTGTGAATGTGGCTGCTGTACATTTATCTGTCCGGCAAAACGTCCACTGACACAGGCATTTAAACAGATGCGTCAGGCAGTTGCAGCTGAAAGAAGAAAGAAGAAATAGGAGGAAGAATTGTGAACGGTTTTTTTAATGTGTCTTCCTCACCGCATGTCCGCAGTGGAGAGACGACAAGAAGTATCATGCTGGATGTGGCCATTGCCCTGATTCCGGCATCAGCATTTGGTGTATATCGTTTTGGACTTCATGCACTTCTGGTTCTGTTGATTTCTATCGCAGTTGCAGTGCTGTCCGAATATGCATTCCAGAAGATTACAGGACAGAAAGTAACGATCGGAGACGGAAGTGCACTGGTAACAGGTCTTCTGATCGGTTTGAATATGCCGCCAGAGATTCCACTCTGGATTCCGGCACTTGGCAGTATTTTTGCAATTATTTTTGTAAAACAGTTCTTTGGAGGAATTGGACAGAACTTTATGAACCCGGCATTGGGTGCAAGATGTTTCCTTCTGATTTCCTTCACCCAGCTGATGAGTGATTTCACTGTGGATGGTGTATCTGGAGCAACGCCTCTGGTACAGCTTTCTTCCGAAGGCAGCACCAATCTGATGTCAGCATTTTTAGGATTTACCAGCGGAACGATCGGCGAGATCTCCGCACTGGCACTGCTGATCGGTGGAGCATATCTTCTGATCAGAAAAGTAATTACCTGGGAAATCCCGGTGATTTACGTAGCTGCATTTGCAGTGTTTGAATTTATTTTTGGTGGACATGGATTTTCACCGGTCTTTGTGGCATCTGAGATCTGTTCCGGTGGTCTGCTTCTTGGTGCCATCTTTATGGCAACTGATTATGTAACCAGCCCGATGACAGAAAAAGGAAAAGTACTGTATGCCGTATTACTTGGTGTGCTGACCGGTATCTTCCGTACATATGGTGCATCTGCAGAGGGTGTTTCTTATGCGATCATCATCAGTAACCTTCTGGTTCCACTGATCGAGCGTATCACAATGCCAACCGCATTTGGATATGAGAAGAATGCACTGGATGGCGAAGGATCTGGTATTTCCCTTAAGACATACAAGCCTGCTATTTCTCTGCTGGTGATTACACTGGTTGCAGGTCTGGCACTTGGTGCAGCTTATGAAATGACAAAGGGACCGATCCAGAAGGCTGAAGAAGCAGCAGCAGTAGCAGCTTATGTAGCTGTATGCCCAGATGCAGAAGATTTCCAGGAATCTGATGATCTGGAGGCAAAAGCAGAAGAGCTTACGACATCTGACAGTGATATTTCCAATGGTACTTATGGTAATATCGTCTTTGAAAGTGTATATCAGGGACTGGATGCATCTGGAAATACAGCAGGTTATGTAGTAAATGTAACATCTAAAGATGGATTTGGTGGCGATATTACGATTACCGTTGGTATTTCAGAAGATAAGAAAGTAACTGGTATGGAATTCCTGACTATTAATGAGACGGCAGGTCTGGGAATGAATGCCCAGAATCCTGATTTCATGAATCAGTTTATCGGTAAAGAAGGAACCTTCAATCTTGTAAAAGACGGAGCTTCCGGAGAAAATGATATTCAGGCGCTCAGTGGTGCTACCATTACTTCCACCGCTGTAACAAATGCAATGAATGCCGCACTGTACTTAATTGACAGTGCAGCTGAGTAAAGGAGGTGCGAGTGATGAATCCATATAAAGAGCGAATTTTAAATGGTATTATAAAAGAAAATCCAACATTTATCCTCGTGCTGGGTATGTGTCCGACACTGGCAGTTACCACATCTGTGAACAACGGTCTTGGCATGGGATTATCTACTATGGCGGTTTTGATCCTTTCGAACCTGCTGATTTCAGCACTGAGAAATGTGATCCCGGACAAAGTAAGAATTCCGGCCTATATCGTAGTAATTGCTTCACTGGTAACAGTAGTGCAGCTGCTCCTTCAGGCCTATATCCCATCCCTGTATGATTCACTGGGACTGTATATTCCGCTGATTGTAGTGAACTGTATTATTCTGGGACGTGCAGAAGCATATGCTTCCAAAGCAACTCCTCTTCTGGCAGCCTGCGATGGTATTGGAATGGGCCTTGGTTTTACCATTGCCCTGACTCTGATTGCATTGTTCCGTGAGCTGATCGGAGCAGGAACAATTCTGGGATTCCAGGTTATGCCATCCGCATATCAGCCAATCGCAATTTTCGTAAGAGCCCCAGGTGCGTTTATTGTACTGGGAACTCTGATTGCAATCTTAAATGGTCTGAATATTAAGAATGCAGCAAACAAGAAAGTAGAAGGATGCGATGGCGACTGCTGTGGTTGCGGCTCATCCTGTGCAGACAGAAAAGAAGAAAGTAAGGAAAGCTAGGAGGAAGAGACATGTCAGAAATGATTTTGGTTTTAGTTGGTGCGGCACTGGTAAACAACGTAGTGCTCAGCCAGTTCTACGGTCTGTGTCCGTTCCTTGGAGTTTCCAAGCAGGTCAAGACCGCAGCAAGTATGGGACTTGCAGTTATCTTTGTTATTACGATTGCATCGGCAGTTGCCAGTCTGATCTACAGTCTGGTACTGGTACCATTCAATCTGGAATATTTACAGACGATCGTATTTATTCTGGTTATTGCCGGCCTGGTACAGTTCGTAGAAATGTTTCTGAAAAAATCCAGCCCGGCGCTGTACAGTGCTCTGGGTGTGTATCTGCCACTGATCACCACAAACTGTGCAGTTCTTGGCGTTGCTCTGACGAATGTACAGAAAGAATATGATTTTGTAACCAGTGTGGTAAATGGTATCGGTACATCTGTTGGATTTACTATTGCCATTGTAATTATGGCAGGTATTCGTGAAAGAAATGCAGACAACACAATTATCAAACCATTACAGGGTATGCCAATCGTACTGTTTACAGCAGCACTGATGGCGATTGCCTTCAATGGTTTTGCAGGTTTGATCTAAGGAGGAAGAAAGATGAGCGTAACAGCAATCATCATGGCTGCTCTGGTAATTGGAGTAGTAGGTATTATCGTTGGATTTCTCCTGGTGACAGCCGGTGAAAAATTCAAAGTAGAAGTAGATGAAAAAGAAGTGGCGATTCGTGCTGAACTGCCGGGAAACAACTGTGGAGGCTGTGGATTCCCAGGTTGTGACGGCCTGGCAGCAGCCATTGCAAAAGGTGAGGCTCCGGTTAATCAGTGCCCGGTAGGCGGTGCACCGGTTGCAGAAAAGATCAGTGCGATTCTTGGAGTAGAGATGACTGCTACCGAGAAGCAGGTTGCATTTGTGAAATGTGCGGGTGACTGTGATGCTGCACAGGAAAAATGCAACTACTTTGGAATCAAAGACTGCCGTACAGCGGCTGTTGTTCCGGGACGAGGAACAAAGAAATGTACACATGGATGTATGGGATTTGGTTCCTGCGTGAAAGCATGTCAGTTTGATGCAATTCATGTAGTGAACGGTGTGGCAAAAGTTGACCGTTCCAAATGTGTGGGCTGTGGAGCATGTACCAAGGTATGTCCTAATGGACTGATTTGCCTGATTCCAGACAGTTCTGTATATGTAGTACAGTGTAGTTCTCAGGAAAAAGGTAAGGCCGTGAAAGAAGCCTGCAGTGCTGGCTGTCTTGGATGTACAGCATGTGTAAAGCAGTGTGAACACGAAGCAATTACCATGAACGGCAATGTAGCTGTGATTGATCAGTCCAAGTGTGTAAAATGTGGAAAATGTGCGGAGAAGTGTCCTGCAAAGGTAATCCGCATGCGAGAACTTTAAAGAATAAGTCTTACGATAGAAGTGTGAGTATGAAAAAGAGCGGATCCATCAGGATTCGCTCTTTTGTTCTACTTTTGGTAAGTACATATGTACTTTATCAATACGGTTTTTATCCATTTTATCCACAACCAGACGTATGCCGGATTCAGTAGTGATTCCCTCATGAAGTTCTGGAAGATGATCCAGCTGCTCGATGATGTAACCGCCGATTGAGTCATAATCCTCGGAGACCAGAGCCAGATCTTTGTCAGGCAGATGCAGGGCATCATTGATATCGTCAAGCTTCATAGAGCCCTCAATAATATATTCATGATCAGATATTTCTTTAATGAGATCCGCCTCATCGTTATCGTATTCATCACGGATTTCTCCAACAATCTCTTCCAGAAGATCTTCCAGCGTGATCAACCCTACTGTCGCACCATATTCATCCAGAACAATAGTAAAGTTAATAGAGTCTTTTCGCATTTCATCCAGAAGTTCAGCAGTATTTTTAAACTCATAGGTGAAGAACGGCTCACGAATATGTTCTTTCAGACGAAAACCAGAAGTACCACAAAGAAGCAGATCTTTGATATTCAGAACACCAATCACGTTATCATTGCTATCTTCATATACCGGATAGCGTGTGAATTTTTCTTTCCGGTAGATTTCCAGGATATCCTGAAAAGAGGCATTGATATCAATGGATACCATATCTACACGTGGAACCATAATGTCTTTCGCCTGGGTATCATCCAGATCAAATACATTATAGATCATCTGTTTTTCATCCTGCTCGATTTCACCATCTTCGTGACTGACATTCACATAGGTACGTAATTCATTTTCTGTAATGACATCGTTGCGTTTATTTGGATCTATATGGAACAATTTCAAAAACAGGTGGGACAGTTTGTTTGTTACAAAAATAAAAGGTGTCATGATAGTCATGAGACCATAGATCACGCCTGCATAGGCCAGTGCCAGTTTCTCTGCATAGGAAGCAGCCAGGGTCTTTGGCGAAATCTCACCAAATATCAGAATGACCAGAGTTAGAATACCGGTACAGACACTTACACCAATACTGTTAAAGATATGAAGTGCAAGGGTGGTGGTCAGTGAGGAAGCGAACAGATTGACAATATTGTTGCCGATCAGGATTGCTCCCAGCATTTTTCCCGGGTTATCAATTACCTTTAATAAGGTACTGGCTCGCTTGTTGCCTTCTTCAGCCAAAGTCATAATCTTAATCTTGTTTACCGTAGTCAGTGCTGTCTCTGCGGATGAAAAAAATGCAGAGAGCAGAATCAATACAATAATGACGCCTAATATGGCGGGGTCACTGGAATTCAATTCATCATCTCCAATCTATAGTTTCTTATCCGACATCATAACCTATTTCTGACAAAATTTCAATATAATAAATAATACCACACTTAGAATCCATTATTCTGCGAGGAATTTTGGATTCGTATCTGTGAAGAAAATAAACAGATACGAAACATATATCAGAAAGAGTGGCATATATATTTATCATAAAAATCATAAAAAGAGGAGTGCGATATGAAAGTACAGACAGAACTTAGAATCATGATCAAAGCCCTGCTGCTTTCCTATCTGGTGACGGGAGCAGCTCTTTTACTGGTGGCATTTTTATTGTATCAGATGGAACCGGAGGAAAGTATGGTTCTGGCCGGAATTCAGGTAATCTATGTGCTGGGAAGTGGAATCTGTGGCTTCGCAGCCGGAAAAGGAATCCGTAAGAAAAGACTTTTGTGGGGAATATCGGCAGGAATTTTCTATTATCTGTTTCTTCTGCTGGCTTCTGTATGCATAGGTGATATGACAGCATCATGGGTTCAGCTCCTGACAACCTGTGCACTGTGTCTTGGTGGTGGAATGCTGGGAGGAATCTTGTCCTGAGACAGTGAGTCTTGCAATTTGAAAAAAATTATGTTATATTATGGCTATTCATGTATCTGATTTTTCAAGTCGATTCGACAGAAACCCATGATAGACACAAGTAAGGAACTACAGAACAATATCACACAAAGCGTAGATAAGTTGAGACGGAAAGTAGAAAGGACGATAATATGACAAGAGAACAATATGAATCTCTTTCTGCTGCCCAACTGAAAAGTATTGCAAAAACAAGAGGCTTAAAAGTGAGCAGCGGAATGCGTAAAAGTGAGGTTGTGAATCTGATGCTGGAAGAAGATGAGAAAACCGCTCAGACAGAGAAAACCGTGCAGAAAGATGAGACATCAGAGAAACAGGCAGATAAAGTGGCAGAAAATAGTACTTATCAGGAAGGAACGGCTGAAAAAAAAGAAAAAGAGGATGACAAGCCATACATTGATATGGCACAGCTGGATAGTGGAATTCGTGTCAGCGGAATCCTGGAAGTTATGCCAGATGGATATGGTTTTATCAGAAGCAATCATTATCTTCCGGGAGAAAATGATGTTTATGTATCACCATCCCAGATTCGAAAATTTAGTTTAAAGACCGGCGATATTATTGAGGGAAATACCCGTATCAAGACAGCACAGGAAAAATTCAGTGCATTATTATATCTGACAGGCATCAACGGTATGGCACCATCTGAAGTAGTAAAAAGATATAATTTCGAAGATATGACACCAATATTCCCCAATCAGCGTCTTCGGGTAGAACGGGGAAGCAAAGAGGTATCTATGCGAATTGTAGATCTCATATCCCCGATTGGAAAAGGACAGCGAGGAATGATCGTATCTCCGCCAAAGGCTGGTAAGACAACCTTGTTGAAGAGCATTGCCCAGTCTCTGCTGGAGCATAATCCGGATCTGCATCTGATTGTACTCCTGATTGACGAACGCCCAGAAGAAGTAACTGATATCAAAGAGGCGATTGTAGGAAAAAATGTTGAAGTAGTATATTCTACGTTTGATGAACAGGCAGAACATCATAAACGTGTTTCGGAGATGGTAATTGAGCGTGCTAAGAGACTGGTGGAACATCAGGAGGATGTGGTGATACTTCTCGACAGCATTACCAGACTGGCCCGTGCTTACAACCTGGTAGTACCGCCAAGTGGCCGAACCCTTTCAGGTGGGTTGGATCCTGCAGCACTTCATATGCCGAAAAGATTTTTTGGTGCAGCACGAAATATGAGAGAAGGCGGCAGTCTGACAATTCTTGCCACAGCACTGGTGGATACAGGAAGTAAAATGGATGATGTAGTATACGAAGAATTTAAGGGAACCGGTAATATGGAACTGGTTCTGGATCGTAAGTTATCTGAAAAGAGAGTCTTCCCGGCTATTGACATCCCGAAATCCGGTACCCGCAGAGAAGACCTGCTGCTGGATAAAGAAGAACAGGAAGCAGTTTATATTATGCGTAAAGCTCTCAATGGAATGAAGTCAGATGAAGCAGTAGAGAATATTCTGAATATGTTTGTCCGGACGCGTGATAATAAAGAGTTTGTTCAATTAGTAAAAAAACAAAAATTTATTTAAAGTAGTATTGCAAATATGAAAACGGTATGCTATAATTCGGTTGTTATTGGCATAAGTATGCCATAAGTTTAACTGTAGGGACTTACAGGGTTAGCCCGGGATATCTTGCTGTGGATACATCAGGAGCAGCATTGGCCGGGAAGGATTGGGAGTATCCCATAGGCAGTTCACGAATATAATATAAGAGGTGAAAGACATGAGAGAAGGAATCCATCCTGAGTATTATCAGGCAACAGTAACTTGCAACTGTGGCAATACATTCGTGACAGGATCTACAAAGAAAGATATCCACGTAGAAATCTGCTCCAAATGCCACTCATTCTATACAGGTCAGCAGAAATCCGCTGCTGCACGTGGACGTATTGATAAGTTCAATAAGAAATACGGTATTAAATAATAAGAAGCGTAAGGTAAGGTTGAGGTTGGAAAATCTCAACCTTTTTGCTAGGAGGAAAACATGGGCGTGAAGGGTTCAGGCATTGGCGGCCAGGCAGTCATGGAAGGCGTTATGATGAAGAATGGAGACCGCTATGCGGTAGCTGTTCGAAAGCCAGATAAAGAAATTATTGTAAAGACTGCTGAGTCTCCAGGATTTGTAAAAGGAAAGAAGTTTTTGGGGCTGCCATTTGTCAGAGGTGTGTTTAATTTTGTGGATTCTCTGGTACTTGGTATGAAGACACTCACGTATTCGGCCGGATTTTTTGACGATGAAGAAGAGGAAGAACCGGAAAAGGAACCATCAAAGCTGGAAAAGAAGATCGATGATTTCCTTGGAACGAAAAAAGGAATGGATCTGTTGATGGGAGTAACGGTTGCTTTTTCCATGGTGCTGGCGGTTGCAGTATTTATGATTCTGCCATATCTGCTGTCACTTTTACTGAGAAAAGTGACAGATTCCCAGTCATTGATTGCAGCCTGTGAAGGTGTGCTGAAGATCGCTATATTTATGGGATATATAACTCTGATCTCCAGAATGAAAGATATTCAGAGAGTGTTTATGTATCATGGCGCTGAACATAAGTGTATCAACTGTATTGAACATGGAATGGAGCTGAATGTGGAAAACGTCATGAAAAGCTCCAGAGAGCATAAGCGTTGTGGAACCAGTTTCCTGCTGATTGTTATGGTAGTCAGTATTATTCTCCATATGTTTATTCGCGTAGATTCCAAAACACTGGGATTCGTGATTCGGATTCTTTTGCTTCCGGTTGTGGCAGGTATTTCCTATGAGTTTATCCGCCTGGCAGGAACAAGTGATAACAGGCTTGTAGCATTGCTCAGTAAACCAGGAATGGCACTGCAGCATATGACAACAAGAGAGCCTGGTCCGGATATGGTGGAAGTAGCGATTGCTTCTGTGGAAGCGGTATTTGACTGGAAGAAGTTCCTGAATGAGAACTTTGGAGCAAACTACGAACTGACAGAGAAAGAGTATGTAGTTGGAGAGACGATTGTGCCGGGAACAGAAAAAAAATCTGCTGCCCAGCTGAAGAAGACAGAAGAGGTCACTGCATGACCTGGCAGGAAGCATATAAAAGGGGCACAGCCAGGCTGCAGCAATGCGGTGTGAAAGAAGCAGGTGCAGATGCCTGGATTCTGATGGAAGAATATGGAAAAACAGATCGGGCACATTATTTTCTGCGACAGATGGAAGAGATGCCTGAAGAAGCATGGCATAGTTATGAATGTGCCATTGCAAAAAGAGCACAGCGAATTCCGGTACAGCAGATAACCGGAAAGCAGGAGTTTTGTGGACTGGAGTTTCAGGTGAATGAACACGTACTGATTCCCAGACAGGATACAGAATGCCTGGTAGAGGAAGCAATGAAAAAGGTGAAACCGGGAGACCATGTGCTGGATGTATGTACCGGCTCGGGCTGTATTATTATCAGTATCCAGAAGCTGATGAGGGATCAGTGTGTCTGCTGCGCAACAGATATTTCCAAAGAGGCTCTGAAAATGGCTGAAAAAAATGCAATGCATCTGGAAGCAAAAGTAAGGTTTGTACAGGGCGACCTTATGGAAAATGTGGCAGGACGCTATCATTGTATTGTTTCTAATCCACCTTACATTGAGAGTGAAGTGATCAGAGGACTGGAACCGGAAGTGCGGGATCATGAGCCGATGCTGGCACTGGATGGAAAGGAAGACGGACTCTTTTTTTACCGGAAGATCATAAAAGAGGCATTGCATTATCTGGAGCCAGAGGGATGGCTGTTATTTGAGATTGGATATCTGCAGGGAGAGGCAGTGAGTACACTGATGATTCAGAGCGGATACCGGGAAGTGACTGTGAAAAAGGATCTGGCCGGACTGGACCGGATCGTACTGGGACAATATCGGCCCTGACAGATAAAGGAGGAACTATGTTTGATAAACTGGAGGATCTGCTGATCCGTTTTGAAGAAGTATTAAATGAACTGAACGAACCAACAGTTGCCAACAATCAGGCTCGTTTTCAGAAACTGATGAAAGAACAAAGCGATCTGCAGCCAATTGTGGATGCTTATAAAGAATATAAAGACTGCAAACAGACAGTAGAAGATTCTGTAGCCATGCTGGAAGAAGAATCAGATGAAGAAATGCGTGAAATGTTAAAAGAAGAACTGTCTGATGCAAAGAAGCGTATTGAAGAACTGGAAAGAGAACTGAAGATTCTGCTTCTGCCAAAGGATCCTAATGATGATAAGAACGTTATCGTAGAGATTCGTGCCGGTGCAGGTGGAGATGAAGCAGCGCTTTTTGCAGCAGAGATGTATCGTCTTTATGTAAAATACGCAGAGAAGAATCGTTGGAAAGTGGAACTGATGAACTGCGATGAGATCGGAATTGGCGGAATGAAGGAAGTAAACTTCATGATTACCGGAAAGGGTGCCTATTCCAAACTGAAGTATGAAAGTGGTGTACATCGTGTACAGCGTGTCCCTGAGACAGAGTCAGGCGGAAGAATTCACACTTCTACGATTACGGTTGCGGTTATGCCGGAAGTAGAAGAGGTAGATGTAGTGATTGACGAAAAAGATATTCGTATTGATGTTATGCGTGCATCAGGAAATGGTGGACAGTGTGTCAATACGACTGACTCGGCTGTACGACTGACCCATTACCCGACCGGTATTGTGGTATACAGTCAGACAGAGAAGTCTCAGCTGCAAAATAAGGCAAAAGCATTTGCACTGTTACGTGCAAAGCTGTATGATATTGAGCAGCAGAAGGCACACGATGCAGAAGCAGAACTGAGAAGAAGCCAGATCGGTACAGGAGATCGTTCTGAGAAGATTCGTACTTACAACTTCCCGCAGGGACGTGTGACAGATCACAGAATCAAGCTGACACTGTATAAGCTGGATTCTATTATGAATGGTGATATTGATGAGCTGATTGACAGTCTGATTGCTGCGGATCAGGCAGCAAAGCTGGCCAATCTGAATGAAGAATAAATAGCGTGAAACGCAAAGCTAAGGAGCGGACAGTATGGGAAAATATTTTGGAACAGATGGTTTCCGTGGGGAAGCAAATGTAAATCTTACGGTAGAACATGCATTTAAAGTAGGAAGATTTCTGGGCTGGTATTTTGGAAGAAATCATAAAGCAAATATTGTGATTGGGAAAGATACCAGAAGAAGCAGTTATATGTTTGAATATTCACTGGTAGCTGGACTGACAGCATCCGGTGCAGATGCTTACCTGCTCCACGTAACGACAACACCGAGTGTATCGTATGTGGTTCGTACAGAAGATTTTGACTGTGGTATTATGATTTCAGCGAGTCACAATCCATTTTATGATAATGGAATAAAAATTATCAACGGACATGGCCACAAGATGGAAGCAAGTGTGGAAGAACTTATCGAAAAGTACATCGATGGAGAAACTGAGGAACTTCCGCTGGCTACCAGAGAAAATGTGGGACGTACCATAGACTATGTAGCAGGAAGAAACCGTTATATCGGTTATCTGATCTCCCTGGCTACCCGATCCTTTAAGCGGTACCGTATTGGTCTGGACTGTGCTAACGGAAGTGCATCTTCTATTGCAAAGAGTGTATTTGATGCACTGGGAGCGAAGACTTATGTGATCAATAATGATCCAGATGGAACGAATATTAATACGAACTGCGGATCCACTCATATTGAGGTACTTCAGAATCTGGTAAGAGAAAAAAAACTGGATGTGGGATTTGCCTATGATGGAGATGCAGACCGCTGCATCGCTGTAGATGAGAATGGAGAAGTGGTAAACGGAGATCTGATTCTTTATGTATGTGGAAAGTATTTAAAAGAAAATGGTCGTCTGAAAAATGATACGGTGGTGACAACCGTAATGTCTAATTTGGGATTATATAAAGCGTTTGACCGTGCCGGAATTGAGTATGAAAAGACTGCGGTTGGAGATAAATATGTATATGAGAATATGATGAAAAATGGTCACTGCCTCGGTGGTGAGCAGTCAGGACATATTATCTTCAGCAAACATGCGACAACTGGGGATGGTATTCTGACTTCACTGATGATCATGGAAGTACTGACAGAGAAGAAGATGAGTCTGGCAGCGCTGACTGCTGATGTAAGAATCTATCCACAGCTTCTGAAAAATGTACGGGTTGCTGACAAACAGGAAGCCCGTGAGAATCCGGCAGTGGTAGAAGCAATTCAGAAAGTAGAGCAGGAACTTGGTGAAGACGGCCGCATTCTGGTAAGAGAAAGTGGAACAGAACCTGTGATTCGTGTTATGGTGGAAGCATCCGAAGAAGCGCTTTGTGAAAAGTATGTAAATCAGGTAATTGATGTGATGACAAGACAGGGGCTGGTAGTAGAATAGCCGAACCTGCCGTATATGGATGTGTGGAAAGGGATGGGCGTGTTTCGATTGATACAGAAGTGCGTCCATTCCTTTTTAAAAATGGAAAAACAACGAGGTAACAGAAAAAAATGAATATAGAGTTTAAAAGACCGGAACTGGAAGATCGGGATATTATTATGCGGTATTTTGCCAAACAGAAAAGCAGAGCCTGTGAATGTACCTTTTCCTGTGTGTACCTCTGGTCCAGATTTTATCATGTGGAATATGCTATTATAGAAGATATGATGGTGTTTAAATGCGGAAAAGAAGATATATTTTTTGATTTCCCGTACGGAGAAGAAAAGAATGTAAAAGCAACGATAGAAGCCATTCGTATGTATTGCGAAAAAGAGAATCTTGATTTCTGTCTGGGGCAGGTGACACCGGAACAGTATGCTATTCTGGAACGACTTTATCCGGACACGTTTGAGATTTTTTATGACAGAAATATTGCGGATTATGTTTATGAGCGAGAAAAGCTTGCCAATCTCTCAGGAAAAAAGTATCATGGAAAAAAGAACCATGTGAACAAATTTCAGAAAACCTATCCTGACTGGAAGTATGAGAGCATTTCGGATGAGAACGTGGAAGACTGTTTCCAGATGGCACTGAAGTGGAGAAATGCCAATGATGTGGATGAAGATGATGAAAAAAATGCAGAGATGACAGTGGCAATGAATTCACTGCGTCTGTATAAGGAACTGGGATTGCGTGGAGGGCTTCTTCGGGTGAATCAGGAAGTAGTTGCATTTACCATGGGCGAACCGGTATGTGATGATACCATTGTAGTTCATATTGAAAAGGCCCGCACGGATATCGAAGGGGCTTATTCCATGATCAATCAGCAGTTTGTCATTCATGAGACAGAAGGGTATACCTATATCAATCGAGAAGATGATGTAGGAGAAGAAGGGCTTCGCAAGGCAAAGTTATCGTACCATCCAGTATTTATGGTAGAAAAAGGTACGGTTCGATTTAAGAAATAACAAGAGGAGGAACTGGAAATGATTTCAGAGAAAATGACAGCAATGGTAAAAAACAGCTCGGCGATCCGGGCCATGTTTGAAGAAGGAAAGATCATGGCAGCCAAATATGGTGCCGAAAATGTATATGATTTTAGCCTTGGCAATCCCAATGTTCCTGCACCAAAGGAAGTAAAGCGGGCAGTTGAAGAGATTCTTCAGGAAGAAGATCCACTGATGGTACATGGATATATGAGCAATTCTGGCTATGAAGATGTACGTGCGGCGATTGCAGATTCTCTGAATCAGCGTTTTGGAACCAGTTTCCATCTGGAAAATATCCTGATGACAGTAGGGGCAGCAGGAGGATTAAACGTAGTGATGAAGACGTTGCTGAATCCGGGAGAAGAAGTGCTGACTTTTGCACCATATTTTGGGGAGTACCGTTCGTATGTATCGAATTATGAGGGAATTCTAAAAGCAGTACCGGCCAATACTACAGATTTTCAGCCAAATCTGGAAAAATTCGAAGAAATGATCTGTGAAAAGACAAAGGCAGTGATCGTGAATTCTCCAAATAATCCAACCGGTGTGGTATATTCTGAAGAAACTATCCAGAAGATGGCAGAGATTCTTAGAAAGAAAGAAGCCGAATACGGTATCAGTATTTATCTGGTTTCAGATGAACCATACCGGGAACTGGCCTATGATGGAGTGGAAGTACCTTATCTGACCAGGTATTATCACAATACGATTGTAGGTTATTCCTACAGCAAATCTCTGTCCCTTCCGGGAGAGCGTATTGGTTATCTGGTAATTCCTGATGAAGCGGACGACAGCGAGACCATCATTGGGGCTGCCAATGTGGCAAATCGTATATTGGGCTACGTGAATGCACCATCCCTGTTTCAACGGGTGATTGCCAGATGTCTGGATGCAAAAGTTGATCTGGAATATTATGACCGCAATCGAAAGGAACTGTATGAAGGATTGACAAAAATGGGATTTACCTGTGTCAAACCAGAAGGAGCCTTTTATCTCTGGATGAAATCGCCGGTTGAAGATGATAAGGTATTTTGCGAAGCGGCTAAAAAATATCATTTGCTGATTGTACCAGGTTCTTCTTTTGCAGGACCGGGGTATGTACGGCTGGCCTATTGTGTATCTTATGAAACTATCTGCAATTCTCTTGGACAGTTTGAAAAACTGGCAGAAGAATATGGACTGAAATAGAAAAATATGCAAAAATGAGGAGAAGAGCAATGAGTATCTGGGAAGAAAACGTAAGAAAAGTAGTTCCGTATACACCGGGAGAACAGCCGGATTTTCCGGACATGATAAAGTTAAACACTAATGAAAATCCATATCCGCCATCTCCATTGGTAGAAAAGGCACTGAAGGAAATGGATGCAGATGCTCTGCGCCTGTATCCGGCGCCGGCAGCCGATGCTCTGGTAGAAGGGCTGGCAGCAGTCTATCATGTGAAAAAGGAACAGGTATTTGTGGGAGTGGGATCAGATGATGTACTGGCTATGGCTTTCCTGACATTTTTTAATTCGGATAAACCGATTTTATTCCCGAATATTACGTATTCGTTTTATGATGTGTGGGCAGATCTCTTTCGAATTCCGTATGAGCAGATTCCTTTAAACGAAGAATTTGCCATTGTGCCGGAAGATTATATGAAAGAAAATGGTGGCATTATTTTTCCAAACCCCAATGCACCGACCGGTGTGGAAATGCCTTTTGAAGAGGTGGAAAGAATTATAGCACACAATCCAGAGTCTGTTGTGATCATCGATGAGGCCTATGTGGATTTTGGAGCAGCATCTGTGTTGCCGTTAATAGAAAAATATGAGAATCTTCTGGTGGTCCAGACCACATCCAAGTCCAGATCCATGGCTGGTATGCGTATTGGGTTTGCATTCGGAAGTGAGAAAATGATACATTATCTGAATGACGCCAAATATTCCTTTAATTCCTATACCATGAACCGGCCAAGTCTGATCCTGGGAAGCGCAGCAATTCAGGATGAAGCATATTTTCGGGAGACCACTGCAAAGATTGTGACTGTCAGGGAGTGGACAAAGAAAGAACTGAAGAGACTGGGATTTTCTTTCCCGGATTCAAAGACAAATTTTATTTTTGCCACACATGAGCATGTGCCGGCAAAAGAATTATTTGAAGCACTGAAGAAGCAGCATATTTTTGTGCGTTACTTCAATAAGCCAGGTATTGATAATTACTTACGTATTACGATTGGAACAGAGGAGCAGATGAAAAAGCTGATCGCATTCCTGGAACAGTATCTGTAAGATACCGGAATATATGCACAGGAGAGGATACCACACAAAATGAAAGAAGAACGTGCAGCATACGAAGAGTTTGCTTCTGTATACGATATGTTCATGGAAGAAATTCCATATAAAAAGTGGCTTGCCAATATTACACAGATACTACAAAAAGAAGGAGTCCACAACGGTCTGGTACTGGAACTGGGATGTGGAACAGGCACCTTTACAGAACTGATGGCAGGATCCGGGTATGATATGATTGGAGTGGATTCCAGCATGGAAATGCTGGAGCAGGCGTTAGAGAAAAAGGCAGAGTCAGGCTATGATATTCTATACCTGCAGCAGGATATGCGGGAGTTTGAATTGTACGGCACAGTAAAAGCCGTAGTCAGTGTCTGTGATTCTATGAATTATATTCTGACTGAAAAGGATCTGGAACAGGTATTTGCCTGTGTGAACAATTATCTGGATCCTGGTGGACTCTTTCTTTTTGATTTGAAGACCATACATTATTTTCGTGATGTCTGTGGAGACTGCGTTCTGGCAGACAGCAGAGAAGAGGGCAGCTTTATCTGGGAGAACAGCTGGTTTGAAGAAGAACAGATCAACGAATATGATCTGACATTGTTCATCAGAGAGAAATCCGGACTCTATCGAAGAGAACAGGAACTCCATGATCAGAGAGGATATAAAATCGATACCGTTCGTCAGATATTGATGCAGGCCGGAATGGAATGGGTATCCGCTTTGGATGCGGATACGATGAAAGAAGCGACAGAGAGCAGTGAACGAATCTATATCATGGCCAGAGAAAAAGGTAAGAAAAATAAAATAGAAAACAGAAAGGATGACAGAAATGTCTGATTATATTGTAAGAGCAACGGCAGCAGACAGCCAGATCAGAGCGTTTGCTGCAACAACAAGAGACCTGGTAGAGTATGCCAGAAATGCGCACAATACCAGTCCGGTGGCAACAGCAGCTCTTGGACGTCTTTTGACAGCCGGAGCCATGATGGGCAGTATGATGAAGGGGGACGAAGATGTACTTACCCTTCAGATCAAAGCAGGAGGTCCGTTAAAGGGCATTACAGTAACAGCAGATTCTCATGGAAATGTAAAAGGATATGTGGGAAATCCAAATGTTGTGATTCCGGCTAATGCAAAAGGTAAGCTGGATGTGGCATGTGCAGTAGGCCCTGGATTCTTAAATGTGATCAAAGATATGGGAATGAAAAAACCGTATTCCAGTCAGACCATGCTGCAGACCTGTGAGATTGCAGAGGATCTGACTTACTATTTTGCCACATCGGAGCAGGTACCTTCCGCAGTGGGACTGGGCGTGCTGATGAACAAAGAAAATACAGTACGTCAGGCTGGTGGATTTATTATTCAGCTGATGCCGTTTGCAGAAGAGAAAGTCATCGCTGCGCTGGAACAGAAAATTCAGAATGTAACATCAGTAACCGCCATGCTGGATGCCGGTAATACGCCGGAACAGATTCTGGAAAATCTGCTGGGAGATCTTGGTGTGGAATTTACAGATACAATGGAGACAAGATTTCACTGTAACTGTTCTAAAAAACGGGTTTCCAGGGCAATCATCAGCATTGGGAAAAAAGAATTACAGAACATGATTGATGACGGAGAAGAGATTGAAGTAAACTGTCATTTTTGTAATACCAATTATAAGTTCTCGGTAGAAGAACTGGAAGCATTGAAAAAAGAAGCAACAAGATAGGCAGATAGGAGACTGATATGAAACACGGGTTTGTAAAAGTGGCGGCAGCGACGCCAGACATTAAGGTGGCAGACTGTACATATAATGCAGAATCTGTCTGCAGAGATATGAAAAAAGCTGCCGGACAGGGAGCAAAGATTGTAGTATTTCCAGAACTGTGTCTGACTGGATATACCTGCAGTGATCTGTTCTGGCAGGAGCATCTTTTGGATGCGGCAAAAGAAGGGCTGAAGAAGATCATAAAAACATCTCTGGCGATGGACGGATTGTTCTTTGTGGGGCTGCCATGGGAAGTGGATCAGAAGCTTTATAATGTGGCTGCGGCAGTTAGCCAGGGAGAACTTCTGGGACTCGTTCCCAAGAGATACCTTCCAAATTATGCAGAATTTTATGAGGCCCGCCATTTTACACCCGGCCGGAAGGATGTAGAGTGGGTGACTTTTGACGGGCATGAAGTTCCGTTTGGAATGAATCAGCTGTTTCACTGTGCTGATATGCCGGGGCTGACTGTGGCAGCAGAGATCTGTGAAGACCTCTGGGTACCGAACCCGCCAAGTGTGGCGGCAGCTATGGCAGGTGCCACTGTGATTGTGAATTTGTCCGCAAGCAATGAGAATACCGGAAAGAGTCTGTATCGTACGGCTCTGGTACAGAACCAGTCAGCCAGACTGATCTGTGGCTATCTCTATGCAAGTGCAGGAGAGGGAGAATCCACAACCGATCTTGTATTTTCCGGACATAATCTGATTGCCGAAAATGGAACGATTTTAAAACAGTCGCAGCGCTTTCAAAACGAAATCATATACAGTGAACTGGATATCCATAAGTTGCGCAGTGAGCGTCGCCGTATGACAACTTATCAGGTAGAAGGCGCCGGAGATTACTGTGATATAGAATTTCATCTGAAGAAGAGTGATACGAACCTGACACGGTATGTGGATCCAAATCCATTTGTGCCTTCCGATAAGTCAGACAGAGAGTGCAGATGTGAGGAGATTCTCACGATTCAGGCATTGGGACTGAAAAAGAGAATGTCACATACGGGATGTAAGTCGGTAGTAGTAGGAATTTCAGGAGGACTGGATTCCACACTGGCTCTCCTGGTGATGGCAAAAGCAGTGGATATGCTGGGGCTTCCGAGAACCAGTATCCTTTCTGTGACCATGCCTTGTTTTGGAACGACCGATCGTACTTACAATAATGCCTGCGAGCTGACCAGAAAATTAGGCGCAACCTTAAAAGAAGTCAACATTCAGGAGGCAGTAAGAAAGCATTTTGTGGATATCGGTCAGGATCCGGCAAAACATGATGTAACTTACGAGAACTGTCAGGCAAGAGAACGGACCCAGGTGTTGATGGATCTGGCCAACCAGTCAGGTGGCATGGTAATCGGTACCGGAGATCTGTCAGAGCTGGCACTTGGATGGGCAACTTATAATGGAGACCATATGTCTATGTATGCGGTAAATACATCGATTCCGAAGACTCTGGTACGTCACCTGGTAAAATATTATGCGGATACCTGCGGAGATAAACAGCTGGAGAAAGTTCTGCTGGATGTGCTGGATACACCGGTGAGCCCGGAACTTCTGCCTCCGGAAAATGGAACGATTTCCCAGAAAACAGAAGATCTGGTGGGCCCTTATGAGCTCCATGATTTCTTCTTATATCATATGATGCGTTATGGAGAAGAACCGGAAAAAGTATACCGCCTGGCAAAATATGCGTTTCAGGGAACCTACACAGATGAGGTCATTCTGAAATGGCTGCGTACCTTTTACTGGAGATTTTTCTCCCAGCAGTTTAAACGATCCTGTCTCCCGGACGGCCCGAAGGTAGGAAGTGTTGCAGTCTCTCCAAGAGGCGATTTACGTATGCCGAGTGATGCCAGCATACAGATCTGGAAAGAACAGCTGGATCGCCTGGGATAACGGATTAAATTTCTCTGGCCAGTTCCAGTGCTGAACGGATGGCATCCAGCAGCATCTGGGAAGTATACTGACTGCTTTTTTCATAATAGATATTTTCCAGAGACTGGCTGTCACAGATCTGGCGGGCCAGCTTATCCAGAGAAGGCTGTATGGCAGGATACATGGCAGATACAGCGTCGCTGAGATTGCGCAATTCGATACTTCGTATGCCGGAATGATCAGCCCGGACTTCCACATCCATGGTATTGTTCTGCAGAGTTACCTGTGAGGTGTAGATGCCTGGAGAAAAAGAAGCGGAGGCTTGAGAACTTTTTCTGACAGCAGGGAGAAACATCCATATCATCAGGACAATCAGGATAACAGCAAGTGCAGCAAAAAGCAGGGTATAGATCAGTTCGCGTTTTTTTAGCAGCAGGATTTTGGTTTTGGAACTCATAACGGATCTCCTTTGAAAACAGAAATCTTGTTTTTATATCTTATGCACTATTTATGCAGAATAAAACAGCTCCTTTGGGGGAACACTTAAGAAAGTGAATAACCCAAAGGAGTTTTTTAATGGAAACAAAAATTTCTACAGATTTATATGAAAATACCAGATTATTGTACGAATTGCTACGGGCAGATCAGAACTATGATATGATTTTCCGTCCGATTCGAGTGGGAGATCAACAGGCGTGTCTGTATTTTATCAATGGATTTGTGAAAGATGAAGTGTTGGAAAAGCTGCTGGAATTTTTCTATTCTCTGACACCGGAGGATCTGCCTCAGGACAGCGAAGATTTGACAAAGAATCAGATCCCTTACGCAGACGTCCGGCTCCTGACAGACTTGTCGGAGGTGATGCAGTCCGTGCTGGCAGGCATGGCCTGCCTCCTGATTGACGGGTATGATGCCTGTTTTACCATAGACTGTCGCAGCTATCCTATGCGAAGTATCAGTGAACCAGATAAAGATAAGGCACTGCGAGGTTCCAGGGATGGGTTTGTAGAAACATTGGTGTATAATACAGCGCTGATTCGAAGGCGAATCCGCAGTAAAGATCTGGTAATGGAACTGCTCCAGGCAGGGGAAGCTTCTAAGACAGATATAGCCATTTGTTATATGGCAGGCAGGGCAGATCCTGATCTGGTAGATCAATTAAAAGAAAGAATTCAGAATATGAAGATAGATGCCCTGCCTATGAACCAGGAAAGTCTGGCTGAGGTACTCTATAAAGGAAAATGGATAAACCCGTTTCCGAAGTTCAAATATACAGAACGACCTGATGCAGCGGCAGCATCGCTGCTGGATGGAAAAGTTCTGATACTGATAGATAATGCTCCAACTGCCATGATCCTTCCGGCGACGTTGCTGGATATTATGGAGGAAGCAGATGATTATTATTTTCCACCGGTAACCGGCAGTTATCTGCGGATCAGCCGTCTTGTGATTGCCATACTTACGCTGTTCCTGACACCGTTGTGGCTGCTGCTGCTGGAACATCCCCAGTGGATTCCGCCGGGAATGGAGTTTATTCAGGTAGAAGGAACGATACACATCCCGGTGATCTGGCAGTTATTATTCCTGGAATTTGCGATTGATGGATTAAAGCTGGCAGCAATCAACACACCAAATACCTTATCTACACCGTTAAGTGTCATTGCAGGTATTGTGGTGGGAGAATTTGCTGTACAGTCTGGATGGTTTAATTCAGAAGCTATGTTGTATATGGCATTTGTAGCGATAGCCAACTATACCCAGTCCAATTTTGAATTGGGTTATGCATTAAAATTCATGCGGTTGATGTTGCTGATTTTGACAGAATTTTTTGCTTTGCCAGGTTTTTTGGTGGGCAGCATTTTGGTATGTCTTTTTATCGGGACGAATAAGACAGTATCTGGAAAAAGTTATTTATACCCACTTCTTCCATTTTCCGGGAAACAGTTAAAGCGCAGAATATTGAAAGAACAGACGAAAGAAACGGAGAACAAAGTAGAGAGAAACAGGTATAAAATCAGGAAAAAGTGAGATATTAAGAAGGACAGGCAAGTCTTAAAAAGAAAAGGAGAAATGCTATGAGAAACGGAAAAAAGATTCTGACAGGATGTTTGCTGGCTATAGCAGTCAGTACACTGATGGTGGGCTGCGGAAATAATGATAATAATACAGCCGGAACAGAAACCACGACAGGCGTCAAGGATAATAATACCATCAAGAATGAAACAACAGAAAATAATACCATACGAAATGATGGAGCAGAAAACAACCGAATAAATAATGATGCTTCGAATGAGGGAAATAACAATGCCGATGGTGGTGTGCTGGAAGATGTGGGGGCAGGCATCGGGGAAGCTGGAGATGATATCATCGATGGGGCAGCAGATGCGGTAGACCGACTGGCAGATGACGGCATCGATAGTGAGAATACGGAAAATACCAATACCGGTGTACAGTAGCAGGAAATAATGAGACAGGATGCGGAAGCGGAGCAAAATCTGAGAACTCTTTGCATCCTGTCTTATTATGTAAAACAGAATATTTCTTTGAGATATTCACAGATGAGATCACAAAATTTTACCATAATATAAAAAGAACATGGAGAATTAAAATGGGCTATGATAAGATAAAAGAAAATAAGAGTGGCTATGGAAAGATATGAGGTGAGCAGGATGGAATTCAGACCATGCATTGATATACATAATGGAAAAGTTAAACAGATCGTAGGAGGCTCGCTGCAGGATCAGGGAGATCGGGCAAAAGAGAACTTCGTGGCAGAACAGGATGCGTCTTTTTATGCAGAGTTCTATAAAAAAGACTGTATTCAGGGAGGCCATGTGATTTTGTTAAATTCCAGAGATTCTGAATATTATGAAAAGACGAAAGAACAGGCTATGCAGGCGTTGAAAGCATATCCGGGCGGGCTTCAGATCGGTGGCGGAATCTGCGCAGAAAATGCGGCAGAGTTTTTAAAAGCAGGAGCATCTCATGTAATCGTCACCAGCTATGTATTCAAAGATGGACAGATCAATTATGAGAATCTGGAAAAATTAAAACACACAGTTGGAAAAGAACATCTGGTTCTGGATCTGAGCTGCAGAAAAAAGATGGATGCGTATTATATTGTAACTGATCGTTGGCAGAAGTTTACGAATGTGGTGCTGACAAAAGAAGTGCTGGATGAACTGGCAGACAGCTGCAGTGAATTCCTGATCCATGCAGTAGATGTGGAAGGAAAGGCATCTGGCATAGAAAAACCATTGGTCAGGATGTTGGGAGAGTGGAAGCAGATTCCTGTTACTTATGCAGGAGGCGTGGGCTCCTATGAAGATATTCATATACTGAAAGAACTGGGGCAGAATCATGTCAATGTGACTGTTGGAAGTGCGCTGGATCTTTTTGGGGGGCAAATGGCATACCGGAAAGTACTGGAACTATGTAGAAATAAACAATAGAATACACGCTGTGCGAACATACGATTGTCATGAACAAAAATCCCGTGGGACGAATCCCACGGGATTGCTTTTGCATAATTAATTCTCCGGAACAATCATTCCATAGGTGCCGCCTTTACGCTTGTACACCACATTTACTTCGTCGGTTTCTGCATTATGGAACATGTAAAAATTGTGACCTAAAAGTTCCATCTGGATGCAGGCGTCTTCTGGATACATCGGCTTCATCTCGATCTCCTTGGTACGGATGATCCTGATCTCTTCCGGTTCGATGGTATCTTCTTTTTCCAGGAACTCTCTGCGGAAATTGCCGCCATCCTGCTGTTTGGCTACCAGTTTATTTTTATATTTGCGAAGCTGACGTTCAATGACTTCTTCTACCAGATCAATGGAAACATACATATCATTGCTGACCTGTTCAGAACGGATGATATGCCCCTTTACCGGGATGGTAACTTCAATCTTCTGACGCTCCTTTTCTATGCTCATGGTCACATTCACTTCTGTGTCCGGTGTAAAATACCGTTCCAGTCTTCCCAGCTTGTCAATTACGCTGTTTTTTAGTCCCTCTGAAACCTCCAGATTTCTTCCGCTGATGATAAACTTCATATGTTCAGCCCCCTTTAAAACGATAGTTTTTTGGTAACTCTATTTTAACATACTTTCATGGGAGTGTCAAAAAAAGAACACTTTATAAAATATTTATTGTGTAAAAACAGGAATAGTGTTAAGATAATGGGTAGTATGTGCAGGAGATTATCGACCCTGCAATTAATGCAAAATGACTTAGGAGAGTAAGAATGAATTTTATTGAAAAAGTGTTTGGTACACACAGCGATCGTGAGCTTAAGAGAATCATGCCGCTGGTTGATAAAGTAGAAGCACTTCGTCCGACCATGCAGGCTCTGACTGACGAACAGCTTCGCGCAAAGACGCAGGAATATAAGGACAGACTGGCAAATGGAGAGACACTGGATGATCTGCTTCCGGAAGCATATGCCACTGTCCGTGAGGGTGCAAAGCGTGCCATTGGACTGGAGCACTACCGTGTACAGATCATCGGTGGTATCATTCTTCACCAGGGACGTATCGCAGAGATGAGAACCGGTGAAGGTAAGACCCTTGTTTCTACACTTCCGGCTTATCTGAATGCACTGGAAGGAAAGGGAGTTCACATCGTTACCGTCAATGACTATCTGGCAAAGCGAGATGCAGAATGGATGGGAAAAGTCCATGAATTCCTCGGCCTGACCGTAGGTGTGGTATTGAATGATATGGACAACGATGAGCGTCGGAAGCAGTACGCCTGTGATATTACCTATATCACCAACAACGAACTGGGATTTGATTACCTTCGTGACAACATGGTAATTTATAAAGAGCAGCTGGTACAGAGAGATCTTCATTATGCCATCATTGATGAGGTGGACTCGGTATTGATCGATGAAGCCAGAACACCTCTGATTATTTCCGGTCAGAGTGGCAAGTCTACCAGACTGTATGAAGTGGCAGATATCCTGGCCCGCCAGCTCCAGAAGGGTGAAGCCAGTGGAGAAGTGACCAAGATGACAGCCATCATGGGTGAAGAGATCACAGAGACCGGTGACTTTATTGTCAATGAGAAGGATAAAGTCGTAACCCTGACACAGCAGGGTGTAGAAAAAGTAGAGAAGTTTTTCAATATCGAGAACCTGGCAGATGCAGAGAATCTGGAGATTCAGCACAACGTGGATCTGGCTCTGCGTGCCAATTATCTGATGTTCCGTGATCAGGATTACGTGGTAAAAGACGATCAGGTTATGATCGTTGATGAGTTTACCGGACGTATCATGCCGGGAAGACGTTATTCGGATGGCCTGCATCAGGCGATTGAGGCAAAAGAGCATGTTAAGGTAAAACGGGAAAGTAAGACCCTGGCTACCATCACTTTCCAGAACTTTTTCAATAAATACGATAAGAAGTCTGGTATGACAGGTACCGCACTTACCGAGGAAAAAGAGTTCCGTGATATTTACGGTATGGACGTTGTTGTGATTCCGACGAACAGACCAGTAGCCCGAATCGACCTGGATGATGCGGTTTACATGACCAAGAAAGAGAAATACCGTGCTGTTGTAGATGAGATTGAAAAGGCCCATGCAAAGGGACAGCCGGTTCTGGTTGGTACGATTACCATTGATATTTCTGAGCTTCTGAGTGGTATGCTGAAAAAGAGGGGCATTCCACATAAAGTTCTGAATGCCAAGTTCCATGAACTGGAAGCAGAGATCGTAGCAGATGCCGGTGTACATGGAGCTGTTACCATTGCAACTAACATGGCCGGCCGTGGTACCGATATCAAGCTGGATGATATTTCAAAGGAACTGGGTGGATTGAAGATCATTGGTACGGAACGTCATGAATCCAGACGTATTGATAATCAGCTGCGTGGACGTTCCGGCCGACAGGGAGATCCTGGAGAATCCAGATTCTACATTTCGCTGGAAGATGATCTGATGAGACTGTTTGGTTCTGAACGTCTGATGAATATGTTCCGTTCTCTTGGCGTAGCAGAGAATGAACAGATCGAACATAAGATGCTTTCTTCTGCTATTGAGAAGGCACAGGAGAAGATTGAGACCAATAACTACGGAATTCGTAAGAATCTGCTGGAATACGACCAGGTGAACAACGAACAGCGTGAGATCATTTACAAAGAGAGACGCCGTGTACTGGACGGTGAAAGCATGAGAGATTCCGTGCTGAAGATGATCCGCGATGTATCAGAGAAGTACGTGGATATGTGCAATGAAGTAGAGAATGGCATGAACATCAACGAACTGAACCGTATCCTGCTTCCGATTATCCCGGTTCAGCCTTTGACGGAAGAAGATGCGAAGATGAGCGTATCTGATTTGAAAGCTAAGCTGGAAAAAGAAGCAGTTGCACTTTACGAAGAAAAAGAGAAGATCTTCCCGACATTGGATGAAATGCGTGAATTCGAACGTGTGGTTATTCTGAAAGTCATTGACCGTAAATGGATGGATCACATTGATGATATGGATCAGCTCCGTCAGGGAATCGGACTCCAGGCATATGGCCAGAAGGATCCACTGGTAGAATACAAGATGAGTGGATTTGAGATGTTTGATGAGATGCTGTCCGGTATTCAGGAGGATACCTTAAGACTGATCTTCCATGTACGTGTGGAAGAAAAGGTAGAACGTGAGGAAGTAGCGAAAGTAACCGGAACCAACAAGGATGATACAGTTGCCAACGCACCAAAGAAGCGTGCGGAGGAAAAGATTTATCCGAATGATCCGTGCCCATGCGGCAGCGGAAAGAAATACAAACAGTGCTGCGGACGAAAAAAATAAAAGTGATGCAGACTGCCGCAGACAGAAACTGCCTGTTGCAGTCTGCTTTCAGTTTAAGGAAAGAAGGTGACAGAGTGGTCGAATTAGATCAGTTCAAGTATACGCTTGGCACATATGAAAAACCATTACTGGAAGTGAGGGATTCACTTTGACCTGGCTAATAAGGAAAAGCGAATCGAAGAATTAGAACGAAAAATGGAAGAGCCTGGCTTTTGGGATGATCCTGAACAGTCCCAGGAGATGATGAAAAAACTAAAATCCATGAAGGATGATATTGCAACTTATCATACTCTTCAGGAACAGTATGAGGAGATTGAGACGCTCATTGAGATGGCAGAAGAGGAAAATGATGCCTCTCTGATTGAGGAGATTCAGACAACACTGGATGAGTTTATGGCTTCGTTTGACAACATTAGAATCAAGACATTACTTTCTGGTGAATACGATAATGCGAATGCGATTGTATCTCTCCATGCGGGAGCTGGTGGTACCGAATCCTGCGACTGGGCAGGTATGTTGTATCGTATGTATACCAGATGGGCGGATAAAAAGGGCTATGAAGTAGAAGTGATTGATTATCTGGATGGAGATGAGGCCGGAATCAAGTCTGTGACTTTTGAAGTACGTGGGGAAAATGCTTACGGATATCTGAAGTCCGAAAAAGGCGTGCATCGTCTGGTGCGTATTTCTCCGTTTAATGCGGCAGGAAAACGTCAGACTTCTTTCGTACAGTGTGATGTGATGCCAGATATTGAGGAAGATCTGGATGTGGAGATCAGGGACGATGATATTCGTATTGATACTTACCGCTCCAGTGGAGCTGGTGGACAGCATATCAACAAGACTTCTTCCGCAATCCGTATTACGCATATACCAACCGGGATTGTGGTACAGTGTCAGAATGAACGTTCACAGTTTCAGAATAAAGACAAAGCAATGCAGATGCTGAAAGCAAAACTGTACCTGTTGAAGCAGCAGGAAAATGCAGAGAAGGTATCCGGTATTCGAGGTGAAAAGAAAGAAATGGGCTGGGGAAATCAGATTCGTTCTTATGTGATGCAGCCGTACACCATGGTAAAAGATCACAGAACGAATGCAGAAACCGGTAATGTGGACAGTGTTATGGATGGAAACATTGATCTTTTTATCAATGCATATTTAAAATGGATTGCCCTCGGAAATGAAGAAGAGGAGCAGCAGTAAAGGAGGATAAAGATGGGAATTATCAGAACAGCGATTGGAGCGGCAGCAGGAACCGTAAAATCAGGATTTCAGGATCAGTTTTTGGAAGCAATTGAGCCAGAAGAAATGGATGCCCAGACCGTATTCACCAGAGGAGTGATGGTCAGAAAAGGATCAAACAGACCGACCACAGATGTGATTTCCGACGGTTCTGTGATCCATGTATATGACAATCAGTTTATGATACTGGTAGATGGTGGAAAGATCATCGATTATACAGCAGAACCGGGATACTACACAGTCAGCAATTCTTCAGCCCCGTCTATGTTCAATGGGCAGTTTGATGAAGCACTGAAGGAGACTTTTTCCAGATTTAAATTTGGCGGAACGACACCAATGTCCCAGAAGGTATTTTATATCAATCTGCAGGAGATTAAGGGAATTAAGTTTGGAACTCGCAATGCGGTGAACTATTTCGATAGTTTCTATAATGCAGAACTGTTTCTGCGTGCACATGGTACCTATTCTATCAAGATAACAGATCCGCTGAAGTTTTATGCTGAAGTGGTACCAAAAAATGCGCAGCGTGTGGAGATAGAAGAGATCAATGATCAGTACCGCAGTGAGTTCCTGGAAGCTCTTCAGTCAGCGATCAATCGGATGTCTGCTGAAGGTATGCGTATTTCTTTTGTGACATCCAAGGCTATGGAACTGGGACGTTACATGGCGGATGTGCTGGATACACAGTGGACACAACAGCGTGGCATGGAGATTCAGGCAGTGGGAATTGCCAGCATTTCCTACGATGAAGAATCGCAGAAACTGATTAATATGAGAAATCAGGGGGCTATGATGTCGGATCCATCAGTAAGAGAAGGATTTGTACAGTCTTCTATTGCACGGGGAATGGAAGCAGCAGGTTCGAATGCCAATGGAGCAGCAACTGGCTTTATGGGCATGGGAATGGGCATGGGAGCAACCGGAGGATTTATGAATCAGGCATCTCAGACCAATATGCAGCAGATGCAGATGAATCAGATGGCGCAGCAGCAGGCGAATATGCAACAGCAGATGAATCAGGCACAGCCGTCAGGATGGACCTGTTCCTGCGGAGCTTCTAATACTGGTAATTTCTGTTCGAATTGCGGTAAACCAAAACCATCCTCAGACTGGACCTGTTCCTGCGGAACGGTCAATAAAGGCAATTTCTGCTGCAATTGCGGAAAGCCACGGGCATAAGAGGTGAAAAATGGCAGCAGTCAGTTATAAGTGCCCGAATTGTGGCGGAGATCTGCAGTTTGATCCAGGCACTCAGAAGTTTAAGTGCGAATACTGTTCTTCCGTATTTTCAAGGGAAGAGGTAGAGGCAGCAAATCCAGAAAAAGAAGGAGAAGATGGCTCAGGGGAGACAGCACAGTACAAAGCAGAGACTGATGCAGGGAGCGAAGCGTCCCTGTATCAGTGCCCAAGCTGCGGAGCGGAGATTGTAACAGATGCCACAACAGCTGCGACATTTTGCTTTTATTGTCATAATCCAGTGATTCTTCAGGGAAAGCTGTCAGGAGAATATCGACCGGAAAAAATCATTCCCTTTGCGGTTAGTAAAAAAGAAGCTGTAGATGAATTCCTGAAGTTTGTAAAGAAAAAGAGATTCATTCCCAGGGATTTCTTCTGCAAGGAGCAGATAGAAAAGATAAGTGGAGTTTATTTCCCGTTCTGGGAATATGACTGCAAAACAGAAGGGGACTGGCAGGGAGAAGCCAAAAGGATCCGTATCTATCGAACTGGTGATATGGAGCATACAGAGACAAAGATTTATCGTCTGGAAAGATCGGCAGAAGTAGGGTTTGAAGAACTGACCAGGAATGCACTGAACAAAGAAAACAGACAGCTGGTAGAAGCTGTGCAGCCATTCCGATTGGAGGAGACGAAGGATTTTTCCATGGAATATCTTTCTGGTTTTCAGGCAGAAAAAAGAGATATTGAAAAAAAAGATCTGGTAGAAGAACTACATCAGGAAGTGAAGAAGCACTCATCCGATATGGTAAGATCCAGTATACAGGGATATGATACTGTAACATCAGTATCTGATCAGTTCCATTTACTGGGTGAAAACTGGAAATATCTGCTGGTTCCTGTCTGGGTGCTTACTTATCGTGGAAAAAATGACAAGATCTATTATTATGCAATGAATGGACAGACCAGAAAAATCAGCGGGGAACTCCCTGTTGATAAAAAGAAGGTTCTGCAACTGTTTTTGGGTGTGTTTGTGGCTGTTTTTCTGTTTATGCTGCTGGGAGGATACTTGGTATGGTAGAGAAAAAAATGCCAAAAAGAAAGGCAGCGGGTATGATAGTATTATGGATAACTATCTGCCTTTGGCTGTCAGGAGCGACGGTATTTGCACAGTGTCAGATCCAGGATGATGCGCGGCTCTTTACAACCGAAGAAACAAAGAAGATAGAAAATTTATCGGAAGAGATTCAGGATCAGTATCAGATGAATGTGCTGGTCATGACCTGCGAAGATGCCGGCGGAAAAGAATCCCACGAAGTTTTGGAAGATACCTATGAGGAATACGGACTGGAGAGTAATGAGGCCAAAGGTGGAATCGCATTGCTGATCGATATGGACAACCGGGAACTGAATCTTGTCACAGAACGAGATATGATCTATTATATTACCGATTACCGGGAAGAAAAGATCTATGATGCTGCACAGTCCTATGCTTCAGATGGGGAATATGGAAATGCAATGATAGCCATGTTGAAAAAGGTACAGCAATATCTGAACGAAGGAATCCCGAATAATCAATATACGTATGATACGGAGACCGGGCGGATTGTGCGTTATCACAGTCTTGCTTCAGGAGATATTTTGCTTGCTTTTTTCGCAGGACTTATGGTAGCTGCAATCGTTTCGGCCATTCTTTACAGAAGCTACACTGTGGTAAAAAAATATCGGTATTCTACGGAAAAGAATGCAAGACTTAAGATTACAGCGCAGAGAGATATACTGGTGAATCAGTTTGTAACACATCGGAGAATTGAGAAAGATCCTCCATCCGGTGGCGGTGACAGTGGAAGAACATCCACGCATCATTCTTCTGGAGGTCATACATATGGCGGCGGTAAAGGACGGGGATTCTGACAGTACTGCTGTATAAAGGAGAGCATATGAAAGGAAAAGAGCAGTTCTATGTAGTAAAAGAAAAGGCGGTGCCAGAGGTCCTTTTGAAAGTAGTAGAGGCAAAAAAACTGCTAGAGACCGGAAAAGCAGCGACCGTGCAGGAAGCAGCGGATCTGACTGGTATTAGTCGAAGCTCTTTTTACAAATATAAGGACGATATTTCCCTTTTTCATGAAAATACAAAGGGAAAAAAGATCACATTTGTGATACAGATGAATGATCAGCCAGGATTGCTGTCAGATGTTTTGAAAGTGATTGCAGAATATCAGGCCAATATTCTGACCATTCATCAGACCATACCGGTCAATGGAGTCGCATCGCTGACCCTCTGCATCGATATCCTTCCAACAACGGGAAATTCTATGTCGCTGTTTACGGATATTGAGAATCTTGAAGGGGTGCATTATATGAAGATATTAGCGAGCGAATAAAGGAACGATAACGAATAGGTGGAAAAGAATGGACATGATAAAAAAAATTGCTTCTGAACTGGAAGTGCAGGCATGGCAGGTAGAAGCTGCTGTAAAATTAATAGATGAGGGCAATACCATACCATTTATTGCCAGATACCGGAAAGAGGCAACTGGAACATTGAACGATGAACAGCTGAGAAAGCTGCATGAGAGACTGGTTTATCTGCGCAATCTGGAAGAAAAAAAACAGCAGGTCCTGTCCAGTATTGAAGAACAGGGAAAGCTGACAGAAGAATTAAAGAAGCAGATTCTGGAGGCACAGACGCAGGTACTGGTAGAAGATCTGTATCGTCCGTATCGGCCGAAACGCCGTACCCGTGCAACGATTGCAAAGGAAAAAGGTCTGGAAGGTCTGGCAAATATCATTCTTCTTCAGATGACCAAAAAGTCTCTGGAAGAAGAAGCAAAAGATTTTCTGAGTGAAGAAAAAGAAGTCCTGACTGTGGCAGATGCGATTAATGGTGCAAAAGACATCATAGCAGAAAGCATCTCAGATGAGGCTGCGTATCGTACCAGAATTCGCGAGATGACAGAAAAAGAAGGAGTTCTGACTGCAGAGGCTAAGGATGAAAAAGCAGAATCTGTCTATGAAATGTATTATCATTTCCAGGAGCCGGTTACAAAGCTGGCGGGACATCGTGTATTGGCATTAAATCGTGGAGAAAAGGAAAAGTTCCTGACTGTGAGGGTGGAAGCACCGGAAGATCGGATTTTACGGTATCTGGAAAAACAGATCATTAAGAAAGAAAATCCGAATACAACAGATGCATTAAAAGAAGTGATCGAGGACAGTTATAAGCGTCTCATTGCGCCTGCTATAGAGAGAGAGATTCGCAATGCACAGACAGAAAAGGCAGAAGAAGGAGCCATGAATGTATTTGGCAAAAACCTTCAGCAGCTGCTGATGCAGCCGCCAATCTCCGGTAAGGTGGTGCTGGGATGGGATCCTGCATTTCGTACCGGATGCAAGCTGGCAGTAGTAGATCCGACTGGAAAAGTACTGGATACCGCAGTTGTCTATCCGACAGCACCGACCAATGAGAAGAAAATCCGTGCAGCAAAGGATAAAGTAAAAGAATTTATTGATAAGTATCATATTACTCTGATTTCAGTAGGAAATGGAACCGCTTCAAGGGAGTCGGAGCAGGTGATCGTAGAAATGCTGAAAGAGATATCCACACCGATACAGTATGTCATCACAAATGAAGCTGGAGCATCTGTTTATTCGGCAAGTAAACTGGCGACAGAAGAGTTTCCGAATTTCGATGTGGGTCAGAGAAGTGCAGCTTCGATAGCCAGAAGAGTACAGGATCCTCTTGCGGAACTGGTTAAGATTGATCCGAAATCCATCGGAGTAGGACAGTATCAGCATGATATGAATCAGAAAAAGCTGGGAGAAACTTTAAGTGGTGTAGTGGAAGATTGTGTAAATAAGGTAGGCGTAGATTTGAATACAGCATCTGCATCTCTCCTGGAATACATTTCCGGGGTAAGCAAAACAATTGCTAAAAACATTGTTGCGTACCGGGAAGAAAATGGCAGATTTTCAGATCGAAAACAGCTGCTGAAAGTAGCAAAGCTGGGACCGAAGGCTTATGAACAGTGCGCAGGATTTATGCGGATCCAGGGTGGTGCCAATCCTCTGGATCAGACCAGTGTACATCCGGAGAGTTATCATGCGGCAGAACTTCTTTTGAAAAAGCTGGGATATTCTACCGCAGATATCACAGATAAGAAACTGGATGGTTTATCAGAAAAAATCAGAGACTATAAAAAGCTTGCCGGGGAACTGGAGGTAGGAGAGATTACGTTACGTGATATTGTGAAAGAACTGGAAAAACCGGCCCGAGATCCACGTGACGAGATGCCAAAACCGATTCTTCGTACGGATGTACTGGAAATGAAAGATCTGACCCCAGGCATGATATTAAAAGGTACGGTACGTAATGTAATTGATTTTGGGGTGTTTGTTGATATCGGTGTACATCAGGACGGACTGGTGCACATTTCACAGCTGACAGATAAGAAGTTTGTAAAGCATCCGTTGGAAGTAGTAAGCGTAGGCGATATTGTGGAAGTAAAAGTCATGAGTGTGGATCTGAATAAAAAGAGAATCCAGTTGACGATGAAAGGTATCAAATAATGGGAAAAATCAGAAGTGTCACAAAAATGACAGATAATCGTTTCCTGAATATGTATCATCTGGATGCAGAAAATCGTCTGGGAGGCGATGTAAATTATTATGTGGCATCCCGGGCGTCTGAAGCTGCACAGATGAAGCTGGTGAAAAAGGATGATACACCAGATGGAGTAGCGATTTACAGTCTGTATGGAGAAAAAAGAGATCGGATTGTACTAGTGCATCAGTACCGCTATGCCATTGATGATTACATTTATGAATTCCCGGCAGGCCTGGTAGAAAAAAAGGAAGACTATCACGATGCAGCGGTCAGGGAACTGAGAGAAGAGACTGGACTGAAGCTGGAACTTTTGAACGTACCGGGATACATGGAAAAACCGTTATACACCACGATTGGAATGACGGATGAATGTTGTGCCATGGTTTATGGATATGCATCAGGAACCATCTGTACAGATGGAGAAGAAGATAGCGAAGAAATAGAAGTGGTCTTAGTGGACAGGAAGGAAGCAAAACGGATTTTAAAAGAAGAAAAAGTTGCAATGATGTGCGCCTATATGCTGATGCATTTTATAGCAAGTGAAGATCCGTTTTATTTTTTAAAATGTGATGAAGATAGAGACATTTAGTGAAAAAGAGACATTTGAATTAGGAAAAAAGCTGGGAGCAGAAGCAAAACCGGGGCAGGTCTATGCACTTTTGGGAGATCTGGGTGTGGGAAAAACCATATTGACCAAAGGATTTGCAGAGGGGATTGGTGTTACAGAGCCAGTCAGCAGTCCGACTTTTACCATTGTTCAGGTTTATGAAGAGGGCAGAATGCCGTTTTATCATTTTGATGTATACCGGATCGGAGATATAGAAGAAATGGATGAGATTGGGTATGAAGATTGCTTCTATGGAGAAGGGGTCTGTCTGGTAGAATGGGCGAATCTGATTGAGGAGATCATGCCGGAGAATACAATTTGGATTACGATAGAAAAAGATCTGGAAAAAGGCTTTGACTATCGCAGAATAGAGGTGAAATAAGATGAAAGTTCTGGGAATTGACAGCTCAGGTATGGTGGCCACAGTTGCTGTTGTGGAAGATACACAGATGTTGGCAGAATATACCATTAATTACAAAAAAACACATTCACAGACACTGCTTCCGATGCTGGATGAAGTTGCAAAAATGATTGAACTGGATCTGAATACCATAGATGCGATCGCAGTGGCAGCAGGGCCGGGATCATTTACCGGACTGCGTATTGGATCAGCAACAGCAAAAGGCCTGGGACTGGCATTGAAAAAACCATTGGTTTCGGTACCGACGCTGGAAGGAATAGCATATAATTTCTGTGGCTCTGAGAAGGTAATCTGTCCGATGATGGATGCGAGACGCAGTCAGGTATATACCGGAATTTATGAATTTCAGGAAAACACTTTAAAAGTAATGGAAGATCAGATGGCAGTGCCGGTAGAGGAAGTCCTGGAAAAATTGAATCAAACAGGTCGTGAAGTAATTTTGGCAGGGGATGGAGTGCCAGTTTATCTGGAATTGATTAAAAAAAATCTAAAAGTGCCATATTTGCTTGCACCTGCACACCTGAATCGGCAGCGGGCAGGTGCAGTTGCAGTGTTGGGCATACAGTATGCAAAAGAAGGAAAGCTGGAAAGTGCTATGGAACATCAGCCAGATTATCTCAGACTGTCTCAGGCTGAAAGAGAACGCGCCCAGAAACAGGCGCGAAAAGAAAATGTCTGAACAAAATGGCAGGCTGGAGATCTGCGAAATGAAAAAAGCGGATTTGCCGGAAGTGGCAAGAATCGAAAAAGAAAATTTCAGTCTTCCATGGTCGGAGCAGGGATTTGCAGATTCTATGGAGCAGGAGAACACCTGCTTTCTTTCGGCATACAAAAATGGATCCATAGTAGGGTATTGTGGCTATTTGCAGGTATTGGATGAAGCGGATATTACGAATGTGTCGGTGGATGCATCCAGCAGAAGATACGGAGTTGGTGAAAGTATGCTTCAGGAACTGATGAGACGGGGAGAACAAAAAGGGATAAAAGCCTTTACACTGGAAGTAAGGGAAAGTAATCTGGCTGCTATTTCTCTTTATCAGAAGCTGGGGTTTGTCTCAGCGGGAATTCGTAAAAATTTCTATGATGCACCGAAAGAAAATGCAGTCATCATGTGGAAATATCTCTAATCATTTCCACTGGGATAAATAAAAAAAATCCTGTATAATCGAGCTGAATTGATGAACAGGAGGATAAGATATGGAAAAGAAGATTTGCTGCAACAAATGTGGAAGAGAACTTTTACAGAATCAGGAAGAATATCTGACGATAAAGAAGCAGTGGGGGTATTTTTCTGGTGTGGATCAGAAAGTTTACCGGTTTCATATCTGCGAGGAATGTTTTGCAAAAATGCTCAGTGAATTCAGAATTCCGGCAGAATGCTGGGAACAGACAGAAATGTTATAAAAGAGTTGCAATGAAATAAAGAAAGTAATGGTGAAATATGTTAGATGTATGTTTGCTGGGGTGCGGAGGTATGATGCCGCTGCCCTATCGCTGGCTGACTTCGCTGATGATGCGTTATAATGGCAGCAGTATTTTAATTGACTGTGGGGAGGGAACACAGATCGCAATCAAAGAAAAGGGATGGAGTTTTAAACCAATTGATGTGATTTGCTTTACTCACTATCATGGAGACCATATCAGCGGGCTCCCAGGGCTTCTGCTGACTATGGGGAATGCTATGCGAACAGAACCACTGACCCTTATTGGACCCAAGGGGCTGGAACGTGTGGTAAATGCACTCCGTGTGATTGCACCGGAACTGCCTTTTGAGATTCATTTTCAGGAAATTCAGGGGGCACAGCAGGTATTTGAAATGGACGGGTATCGTCTGATCGCATATAGGGTAAATCACAATGTGCTTTGCTATGGATATTCTATTGAAATAGACCGGGCTGGAAAGTTTGATGCAGTGAGAGCAAAGGAGCAGGAGATCCCTTTAAAATATTGGAGTCGTTTGCAAAAAGGCGAGCAAATTGAGGAAAATGGAATATGCTATACTCCGGATATGGTGTTAGGGGCGCCACGAAAAGGAATTAAACTGACGTATTGTACGGATACCAGACCGACACAGTCACTGGTGGAAAATGCCATGCATGCAGATCTTCTTATATGCGAGGGAATGTATGGAGAACCGGGGAAAGAAGAAAAAGCAGTGGAACATAAGCATATGACATTTACGGAAGCAGCGGAAGTGGCGAGGAAAGCACAGGTCAGTGAAATGTGGCTGACTCATTATAGTCCGTCTCTGAATCGTCCGGAAGAGTATATGAAGACAGTAACAGATATTTTCCCGAACGCATATCCGGGAAAAGACGGAAAAACAACAGAATTAATGTTTGAAGGGGAAGCAAAAGAAGCATCATGAAAAACGAAAAGGATATAGTAATACTTGCAATAGAAAGTTCCTGCGATGAAACAGCAGCGGCAGTTGTAAAAAACGGAAGAGAGGTATTATCCAACATTATTTCTTCCCAGATTGCACTTCATACGTTGTATGGGGGTGTTGTGCCTGAAATTGCATCCAGAAAACATATCGAAAAGATTAATCAGGTAATTGAAGAAGCGTTAAAACAGGCGAATATGACATTGGATGAGATCGATGCTATTGGTGTGACCTATGGACCAGGACTGGTAGGTGCACTTCTTGTCGGTGTGGCTGAGGCAAAAGCGATTGCTTATGCTGCGAAGAAACCGTTGATAGGTGTACATCATATTGAAGGCCATATATCAGCCAACTATATAGAAAATAAAGATCTGGAGCCACCGTTTGCATGTCTGGTAGTATCAGGCGGACATACACATCTGGTGGTAGTAGAAGATTATGGAAAATATAAAATCCTTGGTCGTACAAGAGATGATGCGGCAGGAGAAGCGTTTGATAAAGTTGCAAGAGCAATTGGACTGGGATATCCAGGCGGACCGAAGATTGATAAGCTTTCAAAAGAAGGAAATCCAGAGGCAATTACCTTCCCAAGAGCACATATTGCGGAATCAGTCTATGACTTTAGCTTCAGTGGACTGAAATCGGCAGTGTTAAATTACCTGAATGGTGCAAAAATGAAAGGCGAGGAGATTGTAGCAGCTGATGTGGCAGCGTCTTTCCAAAAAGCAGTTACTGATGTGCTGGTAGAACATGCTATGATGGCAGTGAAAGAATACGGATTCGATAAACTGGCAATTGCAGGAGGAGTAGCATCTAATTCTACGCTTCGAAGAGAAATGGAACTTGCCTGTGAGAAAAATAATGTGAAATTTTATCATCCATCCCCGATACTGTGCACCGATAATGCGGCGATGATTGGTGCTGCTGCTTATTATGAATATCTGGCCGGAACACGCCATGGACTAGACCTGAACGCTATCCCAAACCTGAAATTAGGCGAAAGATAAAAAGTCGAAAAAAATAAAAAAAGTTGTTGACAAATGAAAAAGTCGATGATAGAATAATTCTTGCCTTTTGAAGTGCAGAAAAGCAAAAAGGCAAATGGAGAGATATCGAAGTGGTCATAACGAGGCGGTCTTGAAAACCGTTTGTCCGCAAGGGCGCGTGGGTTCGAATCCCACTCTCTCCGTCAACTGAATAGAAGTTGAAGATCAGTCTGGAGAAGTACCCAAGAGGCTGAAGGGACACCCCTGGAAAGGGTGCAGGTCGTTAATAGCGGCGCGAGGGTTCAAATCCCTCCTTCTCCGTTAGTCAATGAAAAAAGTAGTTGACAAAAATCCGAACTTATGATAACATACAGAAGTTCGAAACAGTAAAGAACCTTGATAATTGAACAGTGAAACAACCTTGAAAGATTCTAAAAAAGACGAGTATCTTCCAGAAAACTTTGTTTTCCGGAAGCATGCATTCAAGGAACTGACCTTATAAAACAGTAAAAGGGATAGATTAGCTAGTATGTTGATTTTGAACTGGATTAAAATTAATTTTCGCGAGTAATGAGGAGAG
>NZ_JAOQKE010000005.1:0-167550 GCF_025567005.1 Muricoprocola aceti | reverse complement strand
TTTAGCTACACGGCTCACTGGCGATTACCGTGACCGGACTTACACCGGCAAGTGTGGTCCAGCTTCGCTGGACACACGTCATGAAAAACGGGGCGAAGATCGTTCGCCCCATTATCATTGTTGTATTAATTTTGCTGTTTATAAAAGTGATTTCTAATACTTAAAGACCGGTCTTCCATCCTCTCCCCATGTGAGTTTCATCAGCATCGCATGACGATTCGGATTGTATAATGGATTGCCCTCAATCTTTTCTTCCGTTCTGGCATGATATACCATAATCGGATTTCCCTGCTCATCTTCTGTAAAGGAATTGTGTCCCGGTCCATAGATGCCTTTTTCCGCATTGGTCTCTAATACCGGGTAACGTTCCTTTTTCCACATAGCAGGATCCAACAGGTCAGCATCTTCCGATATACTTAACATACCCATACAATATGCTGCACCTGTTTCCGAAGCAGAATATGTCATATAAATCTTTCCATCGTGATGTATGACAGCCGGGCCTTCATTTACCCAAAAACCAATTCTTTCCCAGTCATAATCCGGTGTTGTTAACAGCACCTGCACCGTTTTCAACTTACAGGGATTTTCCATTTCAGCAATATACAGATTTGAAATCTGTTTTCCAACTCCTACTTTTTCTGCCCATATATAATAGTGTTTTCCACGATTTTCAAATACCGTACCATCCAGTGAGAATGCCTCAAATGAAAACTCATCTTCTTCTGCCCGGGTCATTTTACCTTTTTCCACCCAGTTCCCTGTCATAGGATCCTGATCTGCACATTCCAGAATATAAGGTCTGATTGCCCAAACATCATCTATATCGCCACCGGCATAATAGATGTACCACTTTCCATCCAGATAATGCAGCTCCGGTGCCCAGATATGTTCACTCATAATCCCTTTGTCATGTTTTTGCCACACTCTGACTTCTTCTGCATCTTTTAAGCCTGCCAGTGTATCACTATGTCTGAGTACAATCCCATCATAAGCCGGAATGGATGCTGTAAAATAATACGTGCCATCTGTATGCTTATACACATACGGATCTGCTCTCTGTAAAATCCATGGTTTGTTATATTCTAATTCCTGACTCATTTCTGCCTCCCGGATATCTTATTTTTTTAATCGAATCACATTCCAGGATGCTTTGGTCAGCATGGATGTCATTTTTCCATCTTCCATGGTACTTCTCTGTACAGGTTTTGGCATTACCAGTTCTTCTCCTGCACTGTTGCAGATTTTCATATCATTGCTTTCCAATACAATATGTTCTTCCAGATGATATCCCTCAAGACTGCGCAGATCTGTGATCAGTTCCATATCTTCTTTCGTGTTTCTGTTTACTGCGAAAATAGTCAGTTCTTCTTTTTCCTGATTCCATACCGCTACGCTGGAAAGATCTGTTACATTTTCATGCTCTTTTGTATCATGTACCGGTGTTTCAATTACTGGCTGAAGGACCATGCCCCGTCCATATCTGGATGCATGCATAAACGGATAGAAAATGGTCTGTCTCCAGGCCTTTCCGCCATCTTTCTCCGTCATAATCGGAGCAATTACATTTACCAGCTGTGCCATACAAGCCATCTTCACACGATCTGCATGTTTCATTAATGTAATCAGCATCAGGCCAACCAGAAGAGCATCTTCAAAGTTATACTGATCTTCCAGAAGCGGCGGTGCAATATGCCACGGATCTTTTTCCATAAATTCATCATCTGCTTCTCTTGTATGGAACCACACATTCCATTCATCAAAACTCAGATTAATATCTTTTTTACCACGCTTCTTTGCTTTTACAAAATCGCAGGTGGCAATAACAGAACGGATAAACTGATCCATATCATCCGATAATGCCAGGAAGTCTTCCGTATCATTGTTCAAATTTCCATAATACTGATGCATAGATACAAAATCCACATGGTCATATGTATAACCAAGTGTGGTTGCTTCCCATTCTGGGAACGTCGGCATATCCAGATTAGAACTTCCGCAGGAAACCAATTCAATGGAAGGATCTATCAATTTCATAGCTTTTGCCGTTTCCTGTGCCAGACGACCATATTCATGCATGTTTTTATGACCAACCTGCCAGTCACCATCCATTTCATTTCCCAGACACCATACTTTTACATTATGTGGATCTTTTACACCATGACGAATTCTCATATCACTGTATTTCGTTCCACCTGGATGATTGCAATATTCAAGCAAATTGCAGGCATCCGCCACACCTCTGGTTCCCAGATTCACTGCCATCATCATTTCCGAATTTGCTTTTTCCAGCCATTTGGAAAATTCATTTAAACCGATCTTGTTCGTTTCCAGACTTCTCCATGCCAGTTCCAGACGAGTCGGACGTTCTTCCACCGGACCCACACTGTCTTCCCAGAAAAAATTAGATACAAAATTTCCACCTGGATATCTGACGATCGGCACATTCAATTCTCTGACCATTTCCAGCACATCTTTCCGGAAACCATCTTCGTCTGAAAGTGGATTGCCCGGCTGATAAATACCATCATATACAGCTCTTCCCAAATGTTCGATAAAAGATCCATAGATTCTTTTATCAACTTCTGAAATTTTAAATGCTTTATCTATCATCATTTTTGCCTGTTTCATATTCTTCATTCCTCCTATCATTATTTTTCAAGAATTTGAATTATATTTACAGAATGTGGTTTTAATCTTACTGACATTCCAGATTGGAATGTTCCAAGTTCTTCATGCTGTATTGTTACCATTTCCCGATCAATGTCATTATAGGCTTCTGTACTCTCCCCGCTAATATAATGCAGGATCACCTGACCCTCAGCCTGTAATTCCAAAACCAATTCAAGTTCTTCTTCTGCCTGTTTATTAATCGCAGCCACTGCATATCCGCTTCTATTACTAAATGAAGTCACAAGTACATCTGCCTGCTTTACGCTTTCTGTCTCTTTGGCAACAGACATGTTCTTTACAGGTACATCCTCTGTCCATGAATCTACAATCTGATCTCCCAGATAGTTAACATACAGATCAAACACATAATATGTACTTCTTAAAACAATGCCTTTTTCATGTGTATAAATACATCCTCGGGTATTTACGATTGGTGCAAAATTAGCCATTCCCACAATATCACAATTTCGATTGCACATATTTAGAAAACATGCTGTAAATACTGCATCTGCCATCGTATACTGAGCATTTATATCATTCTTATCTCTTGGATAAAGATACTCTTCTTTTGTTATCCCCTGTTCGACAGAATGAACGCATGGATGATACCACTGTCTCAGATTCCATTCATCATAAGCTATCTTAATTTTTTTCTCCAGTCCTAAAGCTTCCAACAAACCACGGACTTTTTTTACTGAATCTTCCACATGTTCGGTATATACCATACATGCTTCGTAATTCGCAAAATCGTTCGTTTCATGTATTGGATCCCAGTAATCGTGAATAGATATCCAGTTCAGAAATTTTCCACTGTGTTTCAGAAGATTGATATTCCATTCCACATCTGTCAAAGCTGCTGCTGTGAGTTCTGTCTCAGGATCTACATGCTTTATCATTTTAGCAGCCTCTTCCACAAGACTTCCCCATTCCTCAGCAGATTTTGCACCGATTTCCCAGAAACCATAATTTTCGTTTCCAATGCTCCAATATTTTACTTTATATGGATCTGGATGCCCATTGGAAATTCTCCACTTTGCATATTTTCCTTCATGATCCAGATTACAGTATTCTACCCAGTCGCTCATTTCTTCTGCTGTACCGGTTCCTGCATTTGTACAGATGTATGGTTCACAGCCGATTTTCTGACACATCGATATATACTCATCTGTTCCAAATGAATTCGGATCTTCTACTCTCCATGCTTTGTCAAAAAATGGTGTTCTATTTGGCCCAACACCATCTTTCCAATGATAAGCGGATACAAAGCATCCTCCCGGCCATCGCAAAATCGGAACCTTAATTCTTTTCATTGCTTCCAGAACATCTTTTCTTAATCCTTCTTCATCAGATAGAGGATGATCCGGATCATACACTCCACCATATATCTGTCTGTGAAAGTGTTCAATGAAATGTCCATATATCATGAAATTTCTCTTTTTCCCAGGCTTACGTATATCTGCATATAATTTCATGATGTCTCCTTTCTATCCTTTTACACCTCCGGCTGTCATACCTTCGATAAAGTATCTCTGGAAACAGATAAATAAAATCAAAATCGGTATAATCGCAAAACAGGATCCCGCAATCAGTATGTCGTAATTATTTCCATATGGTGATAACAAGCTCTGTAATCCGACAGGAAGTGTAATCTTGTCAATCGAATTTGTCACAACCATTGGCCACAGGAAGTTATTCCAACTCTGCATTCCCTGATAAATACCCATTGCCGCAAAAGATGGTTTCATTAAAGGAATCATAATTTTGAAAAAGATACCATACTCGGTACAGCCATCCACACGGGCTGCATCCAGGAAATCCTTCGGAATACCTGACAAATATTGTCGGAAGAAAAATACCAGCATCGGTACAACCAGATACGGAAGGATAATTCCCCACATATTATTGATCAATTTCATCTTTACAATCAGACGATACAATGGCAGTAATATAACTTCTGTCGGAACCATCATAACAAGCAATACACAAAGGAATAAGATATTTTTTCCTTTAAAATCATACATAGCAAACCCATATCCTACACAGGCACTGAGAAATAATGCCAATCCCACCTGTACAACAGTGATGATCAAGCTATTCTTATACCAGATGAAATATGCATTCTGTCCACTGAATAACATCTTATATTCGTTTAGATTTGCATTTGCCCAATCAATGGAGAAATTCAATCCATAACGCATCAGGTCAGAACCAGGACGTAAAGATGATACTGCCAAAAGTGCCAGTGGTAACAGCGTAATCGCTGCAATCAAAATGAAGAAGATAAATAAACATATTGTAAAGATTCTCGATTTTTTTGTCATTGACATTGTTTATTCCCCCTTCTTACTTCCAATTGTACCGTTAATACGCAGCTGAATTACATTGACTACCAGAACAATCAAAAGGAAAATTACACCTATTGCGCTGGCAATACCAAGCTGATTCTGTTCAAATCCCATTCTGTACAACATACCAACCAATGTGGTTGCCACATTATTCGGGGACTTGTTTCCATTAAATAACATATAACTTTCTGAAAACATCGCCATACCACCAAAAATGGAAATGGTCAGTACATAGATTGTCGTCGGTTTCAGCAGTGGAATCGTGATATAACGAAGCTGCTGCATTCCTGTTGCCCCATCAATAGAAGCTGATTCATACAGATCTGCCGGTATCTGCTGTAAACCAGACAGATAATACATCATGTTTACACCTGTCCATCTCCACAGTCAAAGGAAGAATAATGTAATCCATACTGTAACCGGCTTTCTCAACCAGATAATCGGTTCTACTCCAAACAGATTCATAACCTGGTTCATAAAAGATCCTTCCAGTTCTCCGAACATCAAACGGAAAACCACACCTGCTACTACTACAGAAGTGAGTGCCGGTATAAATAAAATACTTCGAAATGTTCCTTTTGCTCTCATATGCTTACTGTTCAGCATAGCTGCCAGTATCATAGGAATCGGAATCATCATAATACAGGTTACTATGGTATAAAAGACACTGTTTTTCAAGCTTTTAAGAAATACTGCATTGGTCAGTATCTTGTAATTTTCTAATCCGATAAATGTTGTATTTGCACCTGCTACTTTCTGAAAACTCATAAGAATCATGCTTACAATGGAATATGCAAAAAAGATTGCAAACGTAAGTATAAATGGCATTACAAATACATATGGTGCTACTTTCTGTGAATATAAAAATTTCTTTACCACACTTTGTTTTTTCATATTTTCTCCTTTCATCACATAGGAGAGTTCCCCGTATGATTCAAAAATGCCGCGGGTTATCCTCCCGCGGCACCCTAATGGTTCTATGCCTGTAAATCAGACGTTTGATTTGGTTTAGTAAATAATGGAATCCTGTTCACCCTGAAGCAGTTCCATAGCATCCTGATCTACTGAAATTTCAAATGCATTTGAATATGTTGTAGATACCAATGTGCTGTATGTTGCTGAGTAAGCGCCAGAGATATTTGGTGCTGTAACGTCTGTTCCGTTTGCTTTCAGAACATCAAATGGATTGGTTGTGAAGTAAGCAAGGAACTTATTGTCTTTGTTGTCTGTGATTTCCGGATCATCCCAAAGTTCTGTACGGATAGGGTCAAATCCTAATTCATTCCATTCATATGTACATCCTTCTTTGGATAATTTTGCAAATGCAAGGAAATCTTTTGCAAGCTGTTCATTTTCTGTACCTTTAATTACGGATGTACCTGTACCACCCTGAAGGACTTCACGAACATCGCCTTCGTTCCAAACCGGGATTGGGTAAATAGCCATCTTGCCATCCAGATCTGCACAGTAATCTGTAAATCTTCCCATGTACCACAGCGGCATAATTACGGAAGCAACACCGCCATCATTCAGATGACCATACCATTCTTCTGTATGGAATCCACCGCCTGGAGCGATTTCGCAAACACCAAGGTTAATCATTTCTCTGATGTAATCGATAACTTCTGCATGCTCTTCTGTTACAAGATTTGGATTTCCTTCATCATCTACGTACTGAGCGTTCTTTTCCAGCATCATGCACTGTGGGAAGAACAGGTCAGATGTCTCTACTGCACACATTGGTTTTCCTGTCTTTTCCAGAACTGTCTTACCTGCTTCTACATAATCATCCCAGGTAACAATATCTGCAGGATCAACACCAGCTTCATTCATGATGTCCATGTTGTAATATGCTACTGTTGCACCAAGGTGGAAGTCTACACCATAATAGTTGCCTTCACTGTCGCCATACATGCTGACACGGGACATAACCACATCATCTTCATATGGTTCTACTGCATCATTGATTGGAAGCAGATATCCGTCTTTCAGGAAAGATCCATAGTAACCAATCTCAATATCTGCCATATCCGGTGCACCTTCACCTGACTGGCAGGCAATCAGAAGTTTACTGTGAGTAGAATGAGATTCTCCTGTAGTAACTGTCAGGTTAATCGGTCTGTCTGGATTCTGCTCATTCCATACATCTGCCATGGATGTCCAGAAGCCTACGTGCAATTCCTGGAATGTCCAAAAGCTAAGTTCTGTACCACCATCTACGAATGTATTCGTTCCCTGTGTAGATCCATCATCCGTCGCTCCTACACCAAAAGACATCCCAAGTGCCATTGCTGTTGCTAATGCGCCTGCAAGCAATTTCTTTTTCATGTTTTTTTCCTCCCTTAATTTGGTATCACGTTTTTTGTAATTATAGGTTAACGTTAATCCTATAATTTGTCAATTACTTTTTTGCTTATTTACGTCATTTTGTCAAAAGCATACAGTTTTTAAATCGTTATTTTGTACATTTTTGCATGTACAGAAGTGCTCTAGCTTGCTTATACTTGTTGATTTTTGTTTCTTTCTGTTATAGAATAATACTTGTTTTTTTAAGAAAGGGAGGAGTTGCGATTTGAGCCAGACAAACAAACGTGTTACATTAAAAGATATTTCGAATGCATGCGGTTACTCTGTAAATACCGTTTCCCGTGCACTGCGTAATGATAACAGACTTTCTCAGAAAACAATTACAAAGATTCAGCAGATTGCTGATGATTTAGGATATATGCGCAACATTATGGCCTCATCTTTGCGTTCCGGTCATACGAATCTGATCGCAGTTATCATCGAAGATATCCAAAATCCACACTACTCCGATATGATCTCTCAGATATCTATAAAGCTGCGGGCATATGATTATCACTTATTTATTCTTTGCTCCCAGTTTGAAGATGATTATGTGGAAAATGCCTTAAGCCTGGCACTTTCTTATAATGTCAGCGGTATTTTTTTGTTTCCGAAAATTGACAGTACCAGAGACGTCGACATCATTAACCAGAATCACATTCCTCTTGTCCTGATCGACCGTGAGACAGAGAAGAATTCGAATGATGTTGTGCGCTGTGATGACTATCAGGGAGGATATCTGGCGGGTCAAAGATTAGCCGGCGAAGGGCATCGCCGTTTTCTATTCCTGGCAGGACCTCAGACAAACCAGTCACAGATTTTACGTTATAATGGTTTTCTTCAGGCTATTTCCGATGCAGGAATTGATACAAGCCAGGTACGTATGCTTTCTCATACTCTGGTGGTAGATGCGATTTACTATGGCAATTTGGAATCTGTTCTTTTTCCTGTTGATTACACGGCTATTGTTGGTTTTAATGATACCAGAACTTATTCTGTTATGAATTTTCTTTTAAAAAACGGATATCGTGTGCCGGAAGATATTTCTGTCATCAGCTTCGACTACCTGCGACAGATGCAGCCTTATCTTCTTCCACTGACCAGCATTTCCGCACCACCGGATAAAAATATGGCTGACACGGCAGTGGAGCTTTTGCTTAGACGTATGACGAACCCAGAAGCCCCGGCAGAATCAGTTATCCTTCCAGTTATGATATATGACGAAGGTACCACTGGTACAGTACCGACTTAATCCATTGGGGACGGTGTTTTCTGGTTTTTTTACTGTCCCATCTGGTCAAATTCCATTTTCCTCTTGCATTATATATCAGATTTTTCTATAATGGCTCTTAACAATTCGCTTATTTTCTGAATTCATTTCTCAGCAGTTCATGAAAGGAGTCATTTATGCCGCGAAAGCCAAGAAAGCCAAGTAGTCTTTGCATTCATCATGTTATTCTGCGTGGTGTTAATCAGCAAATTATTTTTGAAGATCAATCTGATTATCTGCAGTTTATCAGCATTTTAAAACATTATAAAGAACGCTGTGATTTTAAGATCTATGCTTATTGTTTGATGAGCAATCATATTCATTTGTTGCTTGAACATACCACCACGGATCTTGAGATTATCATGAAAAAAATTGAAGTGAAATTTGTCAGATGGTATAATCGCAAATACCAGCGCACAGGATATTTATTTCAGGATCGTTTTAAAAGCGAGCCGGTAAATGATATGAGATATTTTCAGACAGTATTTCGATATATTCATCAAAATCCGCTTCATGCTGGTCTGGAGTCTGTTCCCGGAACTTATCCCTGGACCAGTTATCACGATTATGTCACTTCTGATTTCTCTTTTATTGATATCGACAAAATTCTTACTTTATTTCCAAGTCATTCTGACTGCATTCAATATCTGCATACTATTTCTGATCAAAACTGCATGGAATATTATTCTTCGTTTCGTCTTCCCGACAGTGAAGCTCTTAAAATTATTCAAGAGAAAACATCCTGCAATTCTCCGTCTGATTTTCAATGCCTCGATCTTTCTACCAGGAATCAATATCTCCACTCACTGCTGCTTTCTGGTATCTCTATACGTCAGCTCAGCAGGCTGACTGGAATATCCAGAACAGCAATAAGTAATGCCCTAAAAACGACTCATACATAAAAAAACGGAGTTTTCTTGCTCTAAAAAGCCAGAAAACTCCGTCCCAATGAACTAGATCAGATCTTCCGGGCCGAATCCCAGCGGAAGCAGTTCTTTTAGCTTATATATGTGATATTCGGTCTCAGACTTTGCCAGAATAATCTGAAAAGTCTCCGGATTGCAGAATTCCCGCATCACCTGTCTGCATACACCACATGGTGGACAATAGTCCCCTTCTCCCTTTGGTACAAACTTTTTATTTCCCACAATGGCAATGGCATCAAATTCTGTGATACCTTCAGACACTGCCTTAAAAAATGCGGTTCGTTCTGCACAATTAGTCGGCGTGTAGGATGCATTCTCAATATTACATCCCTGGTATATTCTGCCTCCTCTGGAAAGAAGTGCAGCTCCTACTGCGAACTGGGAATATGGTACATAAGCTCTCGTCTGAGCTTCAAATGCCTGATGAATCAGGTCTTCAATCATTTCTTTTTTAAATACCTTTGTTTCCATGTTTGCATATATCCTTTCTAAGAGACCATTGGGGACGGTGTTTTGTGGCTTTTGAAAGCCAGAAAACACCGTCCCCAATGGCTTATTTAAATCTGACTTCTATATATTTTTCAATGGCTTCTACGCATCCCTCGAATCCAAGTTTACTGCTGTCCAGGCACAAATCGTAATTTTTTGCATCATTCCACTCATGACCTGTATGATAACGATAATAATCTCCCCGGAATTTATCCGTTCTGGCTATGAACTTGGACAAATCTCCCACATTTTTCGCTGTACGCTCTCTCGCCTGCTCCAGGCAGTAATCCTTCGGTGCATGAACAAACACACTGACTACATTTGGCTTGTCAGCCAGCACAAAGTCTGCACAACGTCCAATGAAAACGCACGGACCTGCTTCTGCCAGTTCACGAATCACCTTGGCCTGATAATTAAACAGGTTCTGAGTGGAGGTAAAATCTGGGCTGGATGGTGGAATAAGATCTCCTATGGTATAGATCTTCTTGGAGATTCCGAACAAGCTTCCACTTTTCAGACGTTCATCTACTTCTCCAAATAATGCTTCGTTGATACCACTGTCATCTGCTGCCAGTCTCAAAATATCTCTTTCATGACACGGGATGCCATGTTTCTGTGCATACATCTGAGCGATTGTTTTACCGCCGCTTCCATACTGTCTTGCAATCGTAACAACTACATTTTTCATTGGATCCCCTCCCCGACTCTTTGTTTTTATGATAACATGAACTGATTCACGCTTCTCATTTTCAGTTTTATCTACTTATATTTTACCACAAAATAATGATAAAAAAAAGAAAAAAGGCCATTAGGAACGTAAGTTTCTGGCTGTTGAAAGCCAGAAAACTCCGTCCCCAATGGCCTATTCGCCAAGATATGCTTTCTTAATGGAATCATCATTCAACAGATCTTTTGCATTGCCATCCAGAGAGATCTTGCCGGTCTCCAGGACATAGGCACGGTCTGCAATAGCCAGAGCTTTTTTCGCATTCTGCTCTACCAGCAGTACGGTTGTGCCGCTGGCACTGACGCTCTGAATAATATCAAAAATCTCATTTACCAGAATCGGCGAAAGTCCCATGGATGGTTCATCCATCAGGATGATTCTTGGCTTGCTCATCAGGGCGCGGCCCATTGCAAGCATCTGCTGTTCGCCACCTGACAGAGTTCCTGCCATCTGGTTCTTTCGTTCTTCCAGTCGAGGAAAACGCTTATATACCATCTCCAGTGATTCTTCGATCTCATTCTTATCTGATCTGGTATAGGCTCCCATCTTCAAATTCTGATAAACAGAAAGCTGCGCAAAGACACGTCGTCCTTCCGGTACATGGGCCATACCAAGTTCTACGATCTTGTGTGCCGGCGTCTTTGTGATATCTTTTCCTTCAAACATCACCTGACCGCCTTTTGGAGTAAGCAGTCCGGTAATGGTATGAAGGATGGTAGTCTTTCCTGCTCCATTCGCTCCGATCAGAGCAATGATTTCACCTTCATTTACATGGAAAGAGACACCCTTGATTGCATGAATCATTCCATAATATACCTGTAAGTCTTTTACTTCCAGCATTGCCATCGTTTCGTTCCTCCTATTCCCCAAGATATGCGGTGATAACCTGTGGGTCGTTCAATACCTCTGATGTGGTACCTTCTGCCAGAACTTCGCCAAAGTTCAGCATGGTCAGTTTCTCACAGATACCGGAAACCAGTTTCATATCATGCTCAATCAGCAGAATAGTCATATCGAACTCATCTCTTACAAATCGGATCATATCCATCAGTTCCCCGGTTTCCTTCGGGTTCATACCTGCTGCCGGTTCATCCAGCAGCAACAGCTTAGGATCTGTGGCAAGAGCACGGGCAATCTCCAGTCTTCGCTGCTTACCATAAGGAAGATTGGCAGCATTGGTCTCTGCCATATCTGCCAGATCAAATACCTTCAAAAGCTCCATGGCTTTTTCATCCATCAGCGCTTCTTCTTTTTTATACTTAGGAGTATGGAAAATACCTGCCAGGGCAGAATACTCATGATGATTATGCATTCCCACTTTTACATTATCCAGAACACTCATTTTAGAAAACAGTCGAATGTTCTGGAAAGTACGTGCAATACCTGCCTTGCTGATCTCGATATCACTTTCTCCTGTGATATCTTTGCCATCCAGAAGGATACTTCCTGCATCTGGCTTGTATACACCGGTCAGCAGGTTAAATACAGTCGTCTTACCGGCACCGTTCGGCCCGATCAGACCATACAGCTGATTTTTCTCAATGGTAACATGAAATCCATTTACGGCGCGCAGACCGCCAAAGGAGATTCCCAGATTTTTTACTTCCAGCATTGCCATAACTTTACGCCTCCTCCTTTGCGTTTTTGTGGAATACACGTTCCCGCCATTCGATCATCTTCGGACTCCAGCTGAAGAGCATGATCACGATCAGCACGATGGCATATACCAGCATACGGTTATCACTCAGGAACTGCAGCACTGGATTGCTGCCGAGCATCTGCAGCTTTCTCAGGAAATAGTCCAGCACCAGATTCAGTACGATCGGGGCGATAACAGATCCACGGATATTACCGATACCACCAAGTACCACATAGACCAGAATCATGATAGACATATTATAACCGAAGTTCTTCGGTGTGGCACTTAAGGTAGACAGGTTGTGTGCATACAGTGCACCACCGATACCGGCAAGACCTGCTGATACCGAAAATGCCATCAGCTTGTATTTCGTCACATTGATACCGATAGATTCTGCGGCAATACGATTGTCACGGATGGACTGAATCGCACGTCCATCTCTGGAATTAATCAGACGCAGAACAATAAACAGTGTGATCAATACCAGAACAACACCGATCACAAAAGTGGAATCCTTCGGAATACCTGTAATACCCTGTGGACCATTCACGATAACCTGTCCATCTGGTTCCATTCCCAGAGAGAGGGTATCCTTCATAGAAAAATGAAGTCCATGGCTGTCTTTTCCGATAAATAATACATTTACCAGGTTCTTGATGATTTCACCAAAGGCCAGTGTCACGATGGCCAGATAGTCCCCCTTCAGACGCAGTACCGGAATACCAATCAGAATACCGAAAACAGCTGCCACAAGAGCACCTATGATCAGTGCGATAATAAAACGTACCAGACTGTTCGTAATAACATTTTCCATACATTTTGTAAAGAACACACTGCTGAATGCACCTACGCACATGAAGCCCGCATGTCCAAGACTCAGTTCTCCTAAGATACCTACTACCAGATTCAGAGAAACTGCAAGAATTACATAGTAACAAAACGGAATCAAAAGTCCGGATAAGGAACTGGACATATGTCCGGTAGCAGAAATGATCTGCATAATCAGAAAGCCGATGATAACGATACCGTAAGTGATCGCATTCTGTTTTGCTGTTTTTGTTCTCATTGTGTTCATATCTCTGCCTCCTTATACCTTTTCCTGAATCTGCTTGCCTAACAGACCGGTTGGTTTTACCAGAAGCACTACAATCAATACTGCGAACACGATTGCGTCTGCCATCTGAGAAGAAATATATGCTTTTCCAAAGATCTCGATAATACCAAGAAGGATACCACCGATCATCGCTCCAGGAATGGATCCGATTCCACCGAATACAGCTGCAACGAACGCCTTAATACCAGGCATGGATCCTGTGTATGGTGTCAGGGATGGATAAGCAGAACAAAGCAGTACGCCTGCAGTCGCAGCCAGGCCTGAACCAATGGCAAAGGTCAGTGCAATGGTTGCATTTACATTGATACCCATCAGTTGTGCTGCCCCCTTATCTTCTGATACAGCCAACATAGCCTGACCTGGTTTTGTCTTGTTAATGAATAAAGTCAGTCCCACTACGATCACGATACACGCAAGAATCGTTACCATAGTCTCACCGCTAATGTTCAGTCCTGCCACTTTTAATGCAGGAATCTTCACCACTGACGTGAAGGACTTGGTGTTGGAACTCCAGAATAACAGTGCCAGATTCTGTAACAGATAGCTGACACCAATTGCTGTAATCAGTACAGCCAGTGGGGATGCTGCGCTGCGCAGCGGTCGATAAGCCACTGCCTCGATCACCATACCAAGAACCGTACAGATCACTACGGATAAAAGAACTGCCGGGATAGCCGGCATCCCTGCTGCGGTGGAATAAAATACTACATATGCGCCCACCATGATAACATCGCCATGGGCGAAGTTCAGCATCTTGGCAATTCCGTATACCATGGTATAGCCAAGAGCTATGATCGCATACACACTTCCGAGACTGATTCCACTGATCAGATAGTTCAGAAAACTCATAATACACCTCTCACTCTAAATAAGAAAAGAAGGGGTTGCCACCTGAAAGGCAACCCCTGTGTTATCCATATACTTTATTACGATACCCACGGATTGTTTCGTGCTACGCACTCCCACAATCCTGGTATCTTACATGGCTGTGTAAGCGCCATCCTTAATTACAACTGCTTTTGGCTCTTTGTTTGGTTCGCCATCTGCGCTCCAGGTCATGCCTGATCCGGTAAGACCATCGTATGTGATCTCTGTCATTGCTGCTTTCAGTGCATCGCAGATTGCAGAAGCATCCATATCTGGTGTGATACCAGCTTTTTCTGCTGCTGTTTTGATGATGTACATTCCATCATAAGCATCTGCTGCGAACTGGATTGGTGTTTCACCATATTTTTCTTCGTAAGCGGAAACGAATGCTTTTGTCTGTTCATCATCTGCATCTGCTGCGAACGGTGTCAGAAGCATTACACCTTCTGCAAGGCTTGTATCAAATCCTTCTACTGCAAGAAGTCCGTCCAGGCCATCACATCCGAAGAAAGTAGGTGCATAATCCATACCAGCTGCCTGTGTCAGAATCAGAGAAGCTTCTGTGTAGTAGATTGGCAGGAATACCATATCTGCTCCGGCATCTTTTGCTTTCTGAAGCTGTACAGAGAAGTCTGTCTTGCTGTCTTCTGTGAAAGCTTCTGCTGAAACAATCTCAAATGGCTGATTTGCTGACTCTGTTACAAAATTGTTGTAAATACCTGTGGAATATACGTCTGAGCTGTTGTAGATAACTGCTACTTTCTCAGCCAGTTTGTTCTCACCAATGTACTGTGCGGAAGCAGTACCCTGGTTCGGGTCAGAGAAGCATACACGGAATGCATTGTCTCCTGAAATACTCTCTACTGCTGATCCTGAAGGTGTCAGCAGGAACATATTATCATTAGAAGCTTCGCCTTCTACTGCGGTACAAGGTGTAGATGTTACAGTACCAAGCAGCATCTGCATGCCCCAGTCCTTTAAAGTGTTGTAAGCATTCACAGATTTTTCTGCATCATGCTCATCATCCTGGAAGTTGAACTCGATCTGGTATCCGTTGATACCACCTGCTGCATTGATATCATCTGCTGCCATCTGAGATGCGTTCATAACTGCCTGTCCATATACGGCAGCACCACCTGTGATAGGTCCGATTCCACCAATCTTAAATGTGTCATCTGCAAATGCTGTAGTGGAAAAACATGTTGCTGTCATAGCAACTGCTGCTGCTACGCTGACTGCTTTTGTTAACTTTCTCATAATACCTCTCCTCCTGTCATATCGACTTCTACGAATCTCTTCGTATTTATTGCATTAATAATACCCTCGTCATTTTCTTTTTGTCAATAGCTTTTTGCCGTTAGTTAAAGGATATCTTGCATTACTTTCATGTGTTTTGTGCATTATCGCACTGATTTCATGCTTGTCTATACCAGATTACAGAGATTACTGAATCAGATAACCATTTATGGTGCGCTGAAGAATCTTCAGATTGCTGTCCACATCTTTATCTTCTTCCAGTATTTTCTTAATCTCACTGTCCGTCAGTGCCATAGCCTGTTCATATTTTTTGAACTGTGGTTCCACATGTCCTTCTTCAATTACCTTGCCCAGAAGCTTTCCATTGATGACCGTATCTCCCTCTTCCATATCTTCCTGTACGATCTGCTCCATCTGCTTGGATTCCGTTACGTTTTTCAGTACCGAAGCTCCCTGCGAATCATAAAAAATATTCATCTGTGTTTCTTCATCATAGGTCAGCAGTTTCAAAAATTCCCACGCCATTTTTTCTTCTTTTGTATTGGCACTGATCCCCATCAGCAATGAATTCACCTGAGAAATATTGCCCCCTCTGGATCCTGCCGGCATGGTGAGACAATCCCATTGAAAGTTCGCATATTTACGGATCTTATAGGGATAGGTCTTATAAGTCCGGTATTCCGCAAAGGTCAGTGGCATAAATGCCACCCGACCACCGTTAAAGTCTTCCTGTGAGATCTTCTCTCCGTTATAAAGTTCATTGATACTTCTCACATACTTTACCGCCTCGCTCACCTTCACATCCGTCAGTTCCGCTTCGGTTCCTTTCTTATTAAAGATACCGCCGCCATTGGAACACAGTGCATCCATCCAGTCATAATTATAAGTTCCGAACTGATCCAGCACTCCATCTCCGTCTGTATCTCTGGTTACTTTTTTACAGATCTCATACAGATCATCCCAGCTCCAGTCTTCTCCCGGCATATCGATGCCCTCCTGGGTCAGCAGTGTCTTGTTCACAAACATCAGTGTCGGTACCGTCTCATAAGGCAGCGCATACTGTACCGATTCATACTGTCCGTTGACAAACGCACTGGTAAAGTACTTTTCCGGGTCAAAGTCTGTGTCTGTCTCCATCAAACTTCCCAGATCTTTCATCACGCCCATTGATGCAAACTGATTAAAATCTGTACCCAGTACCATAAAAATATCCGGTTCCTCACCTGCCAGCAGCTTTCTGGAAAACCATTCAGAATAATCATCCTTTCGGATTCCGCTGTAATAATGTACTGTCACGCCTGGATGCGTCTGTTCAAATTTCGCAATTGCTTTATCAATGATCGTAAATCCATTGGCCTGAGCCACATCCCAGTTGCTTCCGGTAAACATTCCAAATTCCAGTGTTATATGATTCTGCCTGTTCTGAAGCTGACAGATTCCATAAATCGCCATCCCTGTCAACAGCCCAGCAGCCACCAGGGTCATAATTTTCTGTTTTCGTTTCATTCATTTTCCACCTTACCCGGTCTATGTCAGGTGCTTGCCTGCATTGGTCTGCACTGCCCAGATCGCCAGCTGAGTACGGTCCCGCAGATCCAGCTTATTCAGAATATTACTGAGATAATTCCGTACGGTACCGTCTGAAAGATTCAGCGTATCTGCAATCTCCTTATTGGCAGCTCCCGTACCCACCTGAGCAATGATCTTCCATTCCGTTTTGGTCAGTTCCTCCACACCTTTTCTTCCCACCGGTATCGTATAATCCGTCTGCGCCATCTGGGAAAACAGTCTCAGCACCTTCGTGGCAATATCCGGGTTAATCATGGCTTTTCCGCTATATACCGTCTTGATGGCATTCTCCAGTTCATCCATGGAAACACCCTTCAGCAGATACCCACTGGCGCCGAACTTCAGTGCATTATATACGTATTCATCATCATCGAACGTTGTCAGAATGATAATCTTTACTTCCGGATAGTTTTCTTTAATGATCTTCGTACACTGTACTCCGTCCATCTTCGGCATACGCACATCCATCAGGATAATATCCGGTTTTTCCTTCCGTACGCTGCAGATCACCGCCTGCCCGTCTTCCGCCACATCACATACGGTAATATCCGGCTTGCTGTTTAATACAATCTGCAGACTCTGTCTGATCAGCTCCTGATCATCTGCTATTAATACTTTAATCATAATTTTCCCCCCATCGTATCGGTATCTGTGCTGTCACGGTAAATCCGTCACTTCCGTCAAATTCTACTGTTCCATGCAGCATCTCAATCCGCTCCCGGATATGCTTGGTGCCAAATCCACTTTTGATCTCCTTGGCGCCTATCCCGTCGTCTCTGATAGACAACGTGATCTCATTATACTGACGTCTCAGCGTAATCCAAATCTTTCCTGCCTTTCCGTGGCGCACAGCATTGGTGATGCTCTCCTGAATGACACGGTAAATGGCATTTTCTTCGTCTTCATCAAACTTCAGATGCTTTTCTTCTGTGGAAAAATAAATCTTCACATCTGAGGCCTGACTCATATCCGTGATCATTTTTCGTATAGCCGCATCCAGGCTAAGTCGCTCCAGGGCATCCGGACGCAGTTCATTTACGGAACGACGCACATCCCTGATTCCCTCTCTGCTGACTTCCGACAACAGCTGTAGCTGTTTCTTCGTCTGCTCTGGGCTGATATCGATCAGTGCCAGGCAGGCATCCAGCCCGGTGGCGATCCCTGTCAGGGTATGTCCCAGTGTATCATGAATCTCTCTGGCCAGACGATTTCGCTCTTTGGTCTGAGTCATTTTTTCAGTCATGCTGGCATATTCCTGCAGCTGCTCATTGGCCGTCTGAATCTCATGATACAACTCATTGATCTGCTCAATGGTACCTCTCTGGGCATTGATCACGTAGACGCAATAGACAATAAACAGCACTACATTAAACGAAATCAGAATATTAAAAATTCCATAAAGCAACTGTTGTGTATTTGCCGGATAGTACTGTATGTAAGAACTCAGATGATACAGTGGCATATAAATAGAAAGCAATTCGTAATCTGCCAGCACATAGCCTCCGATAGCCAGTGCCACCAGTGTCACCTTCATTTTCCCTCCTTTTACCAGGGAAATCATTGTTGCAAACAGAAACAATAACAGTCCGTTATAATTAAAATTCAGTGTATAGATAACCATGAAGCACAGAACCAGATCAAAGAGCATGGAGCATACGATGAGCCGGTAATTCTTTACTATCTGCCGGAACAAAAAAGACACTGCCAGCAGGCACATAGCTATCACGCAGTAGTTTCTCACGTGCTCTGGATTTTCAGGAATTGCCGTGACTCCATCCAGAAAGCTTCTGGCCTCGTACCGGTCAATAATCTTCTTTGTTGTATAGTTGATAAAAGTGGAAATCAGTATCACTGCTGCCACATTCAGTGCCAACATGGATGCCTGCAGAAGCACGACTGTTTTATCTTTTTCTTCGTTCACCTTCTTCCACCTCTTCCCTATCTGCCCCAGCCACTGATCTCATAATCATCCAGATTCTCCTGGGTAATCATGTAGGGTGCAATACTGATATATTTTTCCACTGCTTTTCCCGCCAGACAGTCATAGGCGGTCTGTGCCGCCACTTCGCCAATCTGGCGCGGATCCTGTCCACTGGTTCCGGTCACCAGCCCAAGATTCAACATAGACTTAAAATCTGGCGACCCGTCAATTCCATAGATCAGAACATCGTTGTCCTTGTGATACTGCTGCAGGGTAGCCAGCGCTCCCAGTGCAGATGGGTCATTTCCTCCCAGTACCACCTCACATTCCACGCCTCTGTTCAGAATGGTGGCCATGGCATCTGCACTGTCTTCAAACTCACCCTGACCACACTTTCTGGCTACGACTTTATAATTTTCGCTTTCTGCAGATGCTTCCACGGTATCGATAAATCCCTGCACACGGTTGGAGATGGAAGTCTGAGTCGGATTATCCAGCACCACGATTCTGGCTTTGTCCAGTCGCTTCATCATATCTTCTGCACACTGCACACCAGCCGCATAGTTGTCTGTCTCAACGATCGAAGCCACATACTCACGATTCTTTACCACCGTATCCATATTGATGACAATCACACCTTTTTCCTGACATGCTTTCAACGCCGGCTCTACTGTTTCCCAGTCCACCGGATTCAAAAAGAGAACTTTAATCCCCTCATCCAGCATTTCCAGAATCTGTTCATTCTGTTTTTCCTGATCCTGACATGGATTACGTGAAATCACAATATCTCCGTTTCCTTCCACTACATTTTCAATGGCTTCATGGAGCACATCAAAGTACGGATTATTTCGCGTCATATAAGTAGCTCCAAATATCCGCGGATCGTGTTCCCCTTCCACCACCTCCGCTGCCCTGCAGCCCGTCAGGGCAGTCGCAGCTGCCAGCAGCACCACTGCTAAAATCATTTTTCTGTTCATATATTCTCCTGGGTCTTTTGCTTCACGCACCTAAATATTCTGATTAAATTTTATGTCTGAAAGATGAGTGGGTCAAGCGTTTTCACATATTCATCAAAAAAATCCCTCATGCCATATAACATGAGGGATCTGATATTTCACTAAAAAAGGAATTTTATCTTCCTGCTTTTTTATTTCTTACCCAGTCTACGTATACTGCCAGCAGAATTACAAGACCTTTTACAATGTACTGCCAGTTGGAGTCTACACCCATCAGGTTCAGACCATTGTTCAGAATACCGATGATCAGGACACCGATCAGAGTTCCACCCAGTGTACCGGAACCACCACTCATGGATGTACCACCTACGACTACGGCTGCGATGGCATCCATTTCAGCGCCATCACCGGCCGTCGGCTGTCCGGAATACAGACGGGATGCAATGATGACACCTGCGATACCAGCCATGATTCCTGTGTATGTATACACGATGAATTTTACTTTTTCTACGTTGATACCTGAGAATTTTGCTGCCTGTGCATTACCACCTACTGCGTAGATGTGACGGCCAAGCTGTGTTCTGTTTACCATAAATACTGCGAAGATGAAGACAATAATCATCAGGACTGCAGGTACAGGGAACGGTCCGATATAGCCTGCTCCCGGCCATTTGAACATATCTTCCATACAACGAATCGGTGCACCACCTGTGATAACCAGGGCAATACCTTTGGCAATGTTCATGGAAGCCAGTGTTACGATGAACGGCGGGATATCTGTCTTGCAGATGACCAAACCATTAAATACACCAACCAGTGCACCAACCAGAACCGCCAGAATAAATCCAACGATGATTGGCAGATGGAAATATACGACAGCACCTGCTGCCACACATCCGGAAAGTGCGATTACAGAACCAACTGAAAGTTCGATTCCACCAAGAATAATAACCATGGTCATACCGGTTGCCAGGAACATATTGGATGCATTTTGACGAAGAATATTGAATAAGTTCTTCGGGGTCATGAATGTGGTTCTTGTTGTCGGGTAAACTACCATAAATACGCACATTGCAATCAATGCAATGATAATACCGATATTGTCTTTAAAATATTTGACGATTCCATTTTTTACTCTGGATGCCATAATTCTCCTCCTTAAAATACGATACGATTTTTTATTTTGCTGCAAGCTGCATGATTGCTTCCTGCTCTGCTTCCTCGTGATTCAGACATCCGGTAACGCGTCCTTCGTTCATAACATAGACACGGTCACTCATGTTGATAATCTCCGGAAGTTCAGAAGAAATCATGATAATGGACATACCTTCCTTTACCAGATCATTCATAATAGAATAGATCTCAGCTTTTGCACCAACGTCCACACCACGGGTCGGCTCGTCCAGAATCAGTATCTCCGGACTCGTAGCCAGCCAGCGGCCAATCATAACCTTCTGCTGGTTACCACCGGACAGATTACCGATGACCTGCTCCTGGCTCGGTGTCTTGGTTGCCATCATATCAATATATTTCTGAGTAATTTCTGTTTCTTTTTTGCTGTTTACATGAAGATGACTGATGAACTGTCCCAGCACCTCAATAGTGGAATTGAACCGTACACTCTGTACCTTATAAAGTCCCTCTTCCTTACGGCTTTCCGGAACCAGTGCAATTCCATACTTTAACGCATCTACCGGAGACTTGATCTTCACTTTTTTGCCTTTCACATAAACATCGCCGGTCATATGCTCTGCCAGTCCAAAAATGGCTTTCATCGTTTCGCTTCGTCCTGCCCCAACCAGTCCGGCAAAACCAATGATCTCTCCTTTATGGAGTTCAAAGCTGGCATCCTGTGCCATCTTTCCATCGGATATATGTTCACATTTCAGGATCACCTCTCCCGGCTCCAGGAAGTCTCTTGTATAATAATTTGTCAACTCACGTCCTACCATCAGGGCAATCAGAGCATCTTTATTAGTCTCTTTTACCACTCTGGTACCTACTGTCTGACCATCTCGCATGACAGTGACGCGGTCACAGATTTCTTCCAGTTCACTCATCTTATGTGAGATATAGATAATACCTACCCCTTTCTTCGTCAGGGTACGCATAGTCTCAAATAAGAAACCGACTTCTTTATCAGATATGGATGATGTCGGCTCATCCATAACCAGAATCTTGGAATTAAATGAGATTGCTTTTACGATCTCTACCATCTGCTGCTGGGCGATCGTCAGCTTCTCTACCAGTGTGTCTGCATTGATATTCATCTCATAAGCATCCAGAAGCTCCTGAGCATCCCTGGACATCTTCACACGATCTACATTCATCTTCGTGCCCGGTTCCCGTCCAAGGAAAATATTTTCTGCAACAGTCATATATGGCACCAGAACCAGTTCCTGATGCACAATGGAAACACCCGCCTGGCGGGCAGCTACTACATCGTTGATCTCTGCCTTCTGACCATCGATAAAGATCTCTCCCTCTTCTGCATGATAAATACCACCTAATACCTTGATCAATGTAGATTTACCCGCACCATTTTCTCCAAGAAGTGCATGTACTTCTCCTGCTTTCAGCTGAAGGTTTACGTTCTGCAGAGCCTTAACTCCAGGGAAGGATTTGCTAATGCCCTTCATTTCCAGTAAGTATTTTTCACTCACCAATCGCCACCACCTGTCTTTTTTCATACTTTCCATGACACAGAAAACACATCTCTTCTGTGTCATGGAAAAGGCTCTGCCCGCTTAAGGAGCAAAGCCCTTTTTCACTTCGTTATCAGATTTTATAACATCATGCCGGCCGGCTTACTGCCATCCGTCTGTACCATAATCGTCTACGTTGTCAGCTGTTACAAGGAATGTCTCGATCGGAATGTATTCTTCTACTTCTTCACCATCTAACCATTTGTAAGCTGTCTCAGCGATTGTCTTACCAATTGTGATTGGGGACTGTGCTCCGGTACCTTCCAGCATCGTATCTTTCAGAAGAGCTTTTACGTCAGGAGATCCGTCAACACCATAAATCAGTGGAGTAACGCCTGCTGCATCAGCTGCGGCATATGCGCCAAGAGCTGTCGGGTCATTTCCGCCGAAGATAGCAACTACATCTGGGTTAGCTGTCAGAAGGTCAGTAGCTTTTTCGTTAGCTACCTGCTGGTTACCCTGAGCATCCTGCTGTCCAACTACGTTGAATTCTACGCCAGATTCTTTGATTGCATCCAGGAATCCGTTTGTTCTGTCTGTTACAGACTGCATGGTAGGGGAATCCAGAACCAGGATATCTCCACCATCTGGAACCTTCTTAGCCAGGTCTTCACCACAAACATAACCAGCGTTGTAGTTATCAGATCCTGCATAGGATACCAGGTAGCTCATATCACCAACTTCTGTATCGAAACCAAACATTGGGATGTCAGCATCTTTTAACATATCCAGTCCAGGAATGATACCGTCAGCATCTACAGGGTTCACGAACATCATTTCAATTCCTCTGGAGATCAGATCTTCGATCTGGTCAACCTGTTTGTTGGAATCATTGGCCGGATCCATTGCTACCAGTTCATCACCGTTCTCTTCTACTACTTCCTGAATCGCACCCTGAAGAGCTACGAAGAATGGGTTTGTACCATCCATACATGTGTAACCAACCAGTTTACCTTCTGCACTGGCGCTCATAGCCATCATACTTCCCAGAGCTGCTGTACACATTAACGCTGTTACCACTTTTCTTTTCATTTTTCAATTACCTCCCAAGTAATTATTTGTTATCTATAATATAAATTTTTTGCATATTTTTTGCACCTGCACATTGTAACATTTTTCATATGACATTTGTCATTTTCTACATCGAAACAATCAAAAAGCACACAATGAATGCCTGCATCTTTGGCATTATTGTGTGCTTTTCATCATTTTTCACATATTGTTGATTTGTCTTTTAGTTAATATGATATTTTATTTTCTGTCATATTGCCTTTCTGTAGTCCAGCTTAGTATGCCTTGCCCCAGTATACCATAGCCTTGGCAGGCTTCTTACAGTAAATGCACTCACAGGTAATCTCTTCCTGTTTAAATGGAATACAGCGGGATGTCACACCAGCTTCTTCTTTTAATGCATCCTCACATGCCTGATCTCCACACCACATAGCTTTGATAAATCCCGGCTTATTTTCAGCAATATCCTTGAACTCTTCCAGTGTCTTAGCTGTATAAGTATGGGATTCTCTGTGTGCTCTTGCTCTCTCCAGCATGTCCTTCTGCATAGTTTCCAGAACTTCTGCCACCTTGCTGTTCAGTTCTTCCAGAGATACTGCAATCTTTTCTCTGGTATCACGACGAACGATCACAGCCTGTCCTGCTTCGATATCCTTTGGTCCCAGCTCGATACGTACCGGAATACCACGCATCTCACTCTCAGAGAACTTCCATCCCGGACTCTTGTCAGAATCATCCATTCTCGCACGAATACCGGATTTTACCAATGCTTCCTTCACTTCAGCAGCCTTATCCAGAACGCCTTCTTTCTTCTGCTGGATCGGAATCACCATAGCCTGGACCGGTGCAATGTGCGGCGGCAGAACCAGTCCGCTGTTATCGCCATGTACCATGATGATGGCACCGATCATACGGGTAGTCATACCCCAGGATGTCTGGTGTACATATTTTAAAGTATTGTCTTTATCTGTATACTGAATATCAAATGCTTTTGCGAATCCATCACCAAAGTTATGGCTGGTACCGGACTGCAGTGCCTTACCATCATGCATCAGAGATTCGATCGTATAAGTTGCTTCTGCACCTGCGAATTTTTCTTTGTCGGTCTTGCGTCCCTTTATAACCGGAATCGCCAGTACTTCTTCACAGAAATCAGCATATACATTCAGCATCTGAATGGTACGTGCCTCGGCCTCTTCTGCTGTCGCATGAGCTGTATGTCCTTCCTGCCACAGGAACTCTCTGGAACGAAGAAATGGTCTGGTAGTCTTCTCCCATCTCATAACAGAGCACCACTGGTTATATACCTTCGGAAGATCACGGTAAGAGTGGATATCATTTGCATAAAAATCGCAGAATAAGGTCTCAGATGTTGGACGTACACACATTCTTTCCTGAAGTGGTTCCAGTCCTCCATGGGTAACCCACGCTACTTCTGGTGCAAATCCTTCTACATGATCCTTTTCCTTCTGAAGCAGACTCTCAGGGATCAGCATTGGCAGATATACATTCTCTACCCCTGTCTCTTTGAATCGTCTGTCCAGTTCATGTTGAATATTTTCCCAGATTGCATAACCAGCCGGCTTGATAACCATACATCCCTTTACACTTGTATAATCAGTCAGCTCAGCTTTTTTTACAACGTCTGTATACCATTGTGCAAAATCCTCTTCCATAGAAGTAATGGATTCCACAAGTTTCTTTTCCTTTGCCATTGCTTGTCTCCTCATTTTATCATTCTCAATCACAATTCCAATGTGTCCATTCATGGGGCTCTTTTCCTGTCTGCCCGGACACTGTACTCCCATTTTATTGCAAACACCGGATTTCGTCAAGAATCTCCTATATTTTTCTGGCATTTCCCACTGTAGTGTGCTAAATTAAAAAGAAAAGCGCTGTCGCGGAAAGGGGTTTTTATGAACTCTCCTGTTCTTTATCGAAAACGTCTGATTCCTGCTGAATGTGTTCTTCTGGATAAAGATAAAGTCATCCGATGTACGGATGACTATCTGATTACTTCCTGGGACACCATACGCCCCAAAAAAGATCTGAAACGTGGCATCTCTGCTTTCTTCTGGAAGCAGGGTGTGAAAGTCAGCAAGTTCTATGATCATCAGGATCATCTGATCTGCTGGTACTGTGACATCATCACCCATGAATATCATCCGGAAACCAATACCTATATCACCATCGACCTGCTGGCCGATGTTCTGGTCTATCCAAACGGACAGGTAAAGGTGGTAGATCTGGATGAACTGGCAGATGCTGTGGAACAGCACCTGATCTCACAGGAGCTTCTGCTTACTGCACTGCGGCAGCTGAATACACTATTGTCTCATATCTATAGTGGGAAATTTTCTGAATACCAGGAATATATCGACGAGGTGACCAGTGGGGACGGAGTTTAATGGCTCTAAAGAGCCATTAAACTCCGTCCCCATCGGCTTTCTCACACATTCAACGTGATTTTTCTTTCCGATCTCTGATACGGGATCATCTCTACTCCTGCCGACTTCAGCATCCGTTTGGATGCCAGCACATTGGTCTGATCCGCATATTTATCTGAATCATAGACCAACTTCTTGATACCAGCCTGAATAATCGCTTTGGCACATTCATTACAAGGGAACAACGTCACATACAGTGTTGCTCCTTCCAGGCAGCCTCCCCGGTAATTCAGAATGGCATTCAGTTCGGAATGGGTGGTGTACAGATATTTGCTGTCCAGTCCTTCTGCATCTCTGCTCCATGGATATTCATCATCGGAGCATCCCATCGGGAATCCATTATACCCCATTGACAGAATCTTGTTATCCTGGCTGACAATACAGGCCCCTACCTGCGTATTCGGATCCTTAGACCTCATACTGGCCAGAATCGCCACTCCCATAAAATATTCATCCCATGTAATATAATCTTTACGCTTATCTGACATACTGTTCACCCTGTTGATTTTATTCCTGTTCAATCAGGTCAATTCTTCTCTTATGACGTTCTGCATTGGAGAATGGAGTATCCAGAAATGTATCTACGATCTTCAGAGCCAGTCCAGGGCCTACCACTCTTCCACCCAGTGCGAGAATATTGGCATCATTATGCTGTCTGGTTGCTTCTGCTGTAAAACAGTCTGTACACAGTGCAGCGCGAATCCCTTTTACTTTGTTGGCCGCAATCGAAATACCAATGCCGGTTCCACAGATCAGTATTCCTCTGTCACATTCACCAGACTTAATCGCTGTTGTCACTTTTCTTGCATAGATCGGATAATCAACTGCTTCCTCACTGTCACATCCAAAGTCTTTATATTCCAGTCCTCTTTCTTCCAGATGCTTTAAAATCTCTTTCTTTAATACGTAACCGCCGTGATCACATGCTACTGCTATCATGTTCTTCGTCCTCCTGTAATAATACATTTGTTAATTTTGAAATTATAATTTCCAGTACATCAAAGCAATGCCCATATTCTTCCAGTGCTTTTCCATGAGGATCATAGATGTCTTCCTCATCCTCCATCTTGCTGTATTCTGATATGGTATACAGGTTACGCACCTGTTCTCCATATTCTTCCTGTATCTTTTCTTTCTGTGTCTTCTCCATGGTCAGAATCAGCGTACGCTCATCAAAGTCATCTGCGGAAAACTGTACAGCTTCATGTTCCTCCAGTTCTAGATTGTGCTGCACCAGAACATCTCTTGCTTTTGGATTCACCGGCTCCGGAAACAGCACAATCATTCCTTTCGAATCTACCAGAATATCTTCCAGCAATAACTTATGCTGCAGGATGGCCTCTGCCATCGGTCCTCTGCAGGTATCACTGTGACTTACAAACAATACTTTATCATACTTCTTCATCTATCTTTCCTTTATACTATACCCGAATAATCTGATGACCGGCAGCCTTCACCATACGGTTCATAATCGCCTGTCCCAGATTTGGTGTCTCAAAAGCCTCTGAGAAAATACAGCTCACCTGCTGTTCATCAAACTCTCGCAAGACCGCGTAAAGATGTCTGGATATGCTCAGTTCATCACTGCGGCTTCCCATGGACTTTACCGCACCGCCACAGTAGCGGTGTCTGGTCTCATCCGATGCGATCACGCCCGGGCAGTTTCCCTTCTTTAATTCTTCGCAGATACGATCGTTAATATAAGAAATAACGTTTTCTTCTTCTCCTTCTACAATCACCATATCTGCCTTTGGTGCATAGTGCTTATAACGCATGCCTGGTGCCTTTGGGCGCTGCTTGCAGTCTGCAGACAACAGTGTCGGGTCAATCTCCACCTGACCGACCACTTCCTCCAGCATAGCCTTGTTAATGTATCCCGGTCTCAGGATCGTCGGTACTCCGGTACTTAAATCTACAATGGTGGATTCTACTCCGATGCCAACGCTTCCGCCATCCAGAATCATCTCTATCTTTCCATCCATGTCATCTGCTACATGCTGTGCCGTAGTCGGACTTGGTCTGCCGGATGTATTGGCGCTTGGTGCTGCGATGTAACCGCCTCCGGCTTCTATCATCTTCAGTGCTACCGGATGATTCGGCATGCGCACAGCTACTGTATCCAGCCCGCCGGTAGTTCCATATGGCACAATCTCTTTCTTCTGAAAAATCATGGTCAGGGGACCCGGCCAGAACTTATCTGCCAGCTTCACAGCTTCCTCCGGTACCGTCTGTACAATCTTATACAAATCCTCCATTCTGGCTATATGTACAATCAGGGGATTGTCAGAAGGTCTTCCCTTTGCTGCATAAATCTTAAATGCAGCCTGTTCATCCAGGGCATTCGCTCCAAGGCCATATACAGTCTCTGTCGGAAATGCCACCAGGCCACCTTCTTTCAGAATCTTTCCTGCCTGCGCCATCTCTTTTTCATCTATCTGATTCGTCATATCTGCTATGATCGTCTGCATGAATATTCGCTTCCTTTTTCTATCAATTACTTTTAAGTATACCATTTACAGAAAGGTAACGCAATAGAGGTTTTTCTTCAGGCAGTATGTAAAAACTTTTGTACCCCTTCACAAATTGCCTGTGCTATTTTTTCCTGATACACTTCCTTCATCAGCTTTTCTGCTTCTTCTGTATTACTTAAGAAACCACATTCCACGATCACAGTGGGAATCTCCGTTTTTCTTAACAGATAATAAGTGTCATTGGCTTTGCCCGCCCTGGGTCTGGCAATCTCCAGATTCTGATTGAGCGTTTCCTGCAGAATCTCCGCCAGATTTCGTCCTTTTACAGAGGTTTCATAATAAAATACCTGTGGTCCACAGATTGATTCCTGTGTATAACTATTCTGATGAATGCTGACTGCCAGATCTGCTTCTGATTCATTTATCAGACTGCATCGCCGCTTCATATCCTGTTGCTTTTTATTCTCTTCTCCATCATCATATAGTCCCTGATCCGTCTCTCTGGTCATAAGAGTTGAAATCCCTGCCTGTTCCAACTTTCGCTGCACTTTCCTGGCTATTTCCAGATTAATATCCTTTTCCAGTGCTCCATTGATGCCGACTTTTCCAGAATCAAATCCACCGTGTCCGGCATCCACCACTACTTTTCGAACTTTTGCTTCCTGTGAAACCGCTGCTGTGGTCTGATGACGCATCTGGCGCATCTGCGCTCCCAGCCTTCCTACATAAAATGCCCCTGCCAGTATCAGCACTGCCATCATCAGTTCCAATCGTCTTTTTCCCATAAAAAATCCCACTGCATCATTTTTTACTAATGTATGCAGTGGGAAAGATTTTTAGCAACTTCCAGTTCTAACTTATATATTTGGCAATCAGATCCCATACAGAATCATCTTCCAGACCCAGCTTCCATTCCGCAACACCGCCCAGGTCATAGTTCTTGATCAGTTCCAGCTTCCTGGTCAGCGACTCTGTATCTTCCAGCCAGATCTGATATAATTCTCCACTCTCGCCATTAAACTGTGCATAGTTCTGTCCGGTTGTCTCATCCCAGGAGGCTTCCACCTGATTATTCTCCAGTGTCTGCTGTGCCTGATTCATACCCATAGCTTCACTTGTCACCGTTGTTGTTCCATCCTCATTGGTTGTGGTGCACCATAATCTGGTATAGAACGGGATACCACTGACCACCTTCTCCGCTGCCACTTCCTGAAGTGTATTCTGTATACCCTCTTCCTCAAAGGACAGGCTGGCCACGGTTCCTGCTTCCTCGGAACCGGCATAATGCTCATCATATCCCATAATCATCAAATAATCACACACCTCACCAAGAGCTTTTCGATTATAATGAGCTGTAAAATCCATCGGCACAGGTACATCTACTGATAATACGATTCCGTTCTTACGGCACATCACGGACAGTTCCCGCATGAACTGGATGTATCCATCTGCAGCATCTTCTGAGATATTTTCAAAATCCACATTAATTCCATCAAAACTATACTCTATTGCTGCTGCGATCAGTTGATTTTCGATCTTATTTCTGGCTGATGTACTGTTCATCACTGCTGTAAAATCAATATTCTCACTGAAATTATCTACCAGTGGCCATACTTCCATATGATTACTGTGTGCCGTATCTACATAATCTGCCAGAGCCAGTGAATCCAGTGTACCATCATTAGACGCAATACTGAACCAGGTTGGTGAAATCGTATTCACTTTTTTTACATTGGCAATATCATAAATAATATTGTAATTAGCATCCATGCTGGTAGTCTGATGCCATACCAGATTAATCTTGTAGTCCTTCTGGATATTCGTATATTCCGGTGCCACAAAATCACTGATGCGTGTCTCGGTTCGTTCTTTTACCAGACGATCATTCTTTATGTAGCCGATGTATCCATCCTGTGTCAGGATCTTGGTCCAGTCTTCCATCGGTTCCAGAATGCGTACTACTTCATTCTTCTCCACTTCCCTGAGAATTGGGCTCTTGATTCCGCCCAGGTTTCGCACTTTTCCAGCCTTACGGATACTGGCCACCGTCATATCTCCCCATTCATTGTTGATTACAATGCGGTCAGGATCATGGAACGTCTCATAGGAAATATCTGTGTACTGCTTTACAAAGTCCAATGCGATGTAGGTCTCTGTGCCGTCAATCAGCACAATGTTGTAGTTCAGGCTCTGTGTCTTTCCATCTGCTGTATAACTGTTGCTGCCTGCCGGTATCTGTACGACATCCGTCGGCATGGTATATAGCATCGTATTGTTCTCCGAATCCCAGTAGAAGTAATCATTCAAAACCTCTTTGACTGCCTGATAATCCACATAGGCTACTTCATTGAGGATCTTTCCTTTATAAGGAAGTATCTCACTTCCTGCTACAATAGCCGCTTCTCCCTCATGATCCAGTCCAAAATATTCCTGGCTGCTCATAACTTCAGAAGACGGGGTATATTTTTTTATCACTCTGGTAAGGAAACCGATTCCTGCTACAATCACAATCAAAAGAACTATTGCCAGAACCGGTGCCGCCTTTTTCTTCATGCTGATACTCCTCCATATTTCAATACCTCTTCTGGACAAAAGTATAGCATACTTTGCAGCATACATCTAACAGTTTTCGACTTTTTCAGAAAAACTTTATATAAACTTAAGTTTTCTGTTCAGGGAATTCCGCTGTTTATCTTCTTTCTTTTACGTTATCCTTTCTGATCCGGTCGAATCCAATTCCGCATACCTTCTGATTTCCGTCCAGACGATAATCTCTCATATAGTCTGACTCTTCTCTGACGTAATTTGCAATGCCATAGCTGGTGCTGGGTTCTCCGTTCAGCCATAAAGAAAGTCCGGCATTCTGGTAACCTTCCAGTTCTTTATACAGGCTGCTTTCCTTCACCTTCTCCCTGCGTCGTTCAAACATCTCTTTTGTATAATACGGTCTTCTGTATTCGATGTTTCCCACTTCTTTCTGTCTCTTTTTCGAACCGATCCACCGGAGATGCTGCCTGTGATATATTTCAGAATATCAGAATACTGTATAATAACCCCTGAAAATTTCCTCTTAGAAACGGCATGGAAAAAGATTCTTTTACTAAGAGAAGACGTATATTGCGCTATTCAGTTGTAATGTTGTTATCAATAATTGAATTCATGCGAAGACAATCGCATGTAAGAAATAGTGTGCAGAAGAATCTGCTGACGTTAAAAAAGCTCCTCCTTCCCTCCGTGTTTATAATATGTGTCTTCTCTTATTATTGATTATATAGCACACATCTCTGTTTTGCAAGTGTTTTTATAATAATTTTATAGTGCTCTGCCAGTATTCCACTTTACATTTTTACGCAAAGTAGGATATACTGTAAACAGAAAGGTTGCTGTTATCAGTGACCTTTCCAGATATCAGGCAAGGAAGTGATTTCATGAAAATTGAAAGACTGAATGAAAATCAGATACGCTGTACACTGACCAGAGAAGATCTGGCTGACCGCAAGCTGAAGCTCAGCGAACTGGCCTATGGTACAGAAAAAGCGAAATCCCTTTTCCGGGAGATGATGCAGCAGGCCGCTTATGAATGCGGGTTTGAAGCTAACGATATCCCTCTTATGATAGAGGCGATTCCAATATCTGCCGATTCCATTATCCTGATTATTACCAAAGTAGAGGATCCTGAGGAACTGGATACCCGCTTTGCCAAATTTTCACAGAGTAATGCATCGGACGACAACAGTGATATCCTGGGTGCACTTTCTGCTATGAAACCAGAAGGTGCTGATGATATTCTGAATCTGTTTCAGAAAATTCGAGATGCTCACAAGGCATTGACCTCCAGACCCGAAGCTGATGATACGCAGACAGAGGGATCGGATACAAAGGAAGAGGATCTCTACGTAGAGTTAAAGAAGATCTATGGTTTCCATCAGCTGGATGATGTGATCCGTGCAGCACATATTCTCCAGGGCAGTTATACTGGTATGAACTCTCTTTATAAGGATACATCCGATGGAACTTACCATCTGGTTCTGAATAAATCTTCCCATTCCCCGGAAGAATTTAACCGTATCTGCAATATGATCTCCGAATATGGCACCAGCTTAAAGTATTCTGCCGGAACAGAAAACTATCTGGTGGAACATGGTGAGGTAATTGTACTGGAGAATGCTCTCCAGAAGCTGGCAGCGATCTGATAACAGAACAAAAAGGATTGACGTATAAATCGTCAATCCTTTTTTCTTATCATTCTCTTATTTGTCAACGCTTTCCAGATATGCATTCAGTCTTGCTACTACAAGATCTACAGGAAGACCGTGTACCATAGATGCCTCTTCCAGAGATTCTGCCTGAGAAGATGGGCATCCTACACAATGCATTCCACTTGCCATTAATACACCTGCCATATTTGGATCTAACTGAAGGATTTCGCCAATCAGCATATCTTTATTCACTTTTGCCATTTTTATTACCTCCTGGTATTCTGTATTCTACTTCTGTGTTCTGCCATAATATTACTTAGACGAAACACTCTCGCCCTCGATTATAAAGCCTATTTTCTCTTACGTCAAGGGGATCCCATACCGGACAGACACAGTTCTTGCCTTAGCTGGGATCTGTTACTCTTACCGTTCTGATAAACGTCCTCATCTTCTCCAGATTGGCCAGTCCGTCTTTTCGTCCCAGCTGATATACTTCTTCCAGTTTTTCCGGATCGTTTTCTGTTCTGGATATGGTGATTGGTTCACTGGGCCGAATGACCAGGACCTTTCCGCATTTTTCCTGTTCCTCCACCTGCAGGAGTTCCTGATTATATATCACATGGCGCTGCTTCATGGCTCTGGCCACTTCCGGATACTTGTGCAGTACCGTTTTAAAAAGAGGAATCATCTTATTTTTCTTTTTCCGATAGGTCTTATCTCTGGTCAAAATCACGATATTTCGCTCATATCCGATGCTGCGAAACCATTCAATCGGAATGGAATCTGCAATTCCCCCATCCAGAAGCCGGTAACCATCCACCTCGACAATGTTGGACAAAAGAGGCATGGAAGCCGATGCCCGGAACCATTCCAGATCTTTGTCTTTTCCGTTGGTACATTTATGATAAACAGCTTTTCCTGTAGTCACATCGGTTCCAACTACATAGAACTCCACCGGATTCTTTTTAAATGTCTCTGTATCAAAAGGATCCAGCTTTTCCGGGATCTCATGATAGCAAAACTCTGTGCCAAAATAGTCTCCTGTTTTCAGCAGAGAATGAAATCCTGCATATCGGGGATCCCGGCCATATTTCTTATTATAACGGATGGTTCTGCCGATCTGCTTTGATTTGTAATTACAGCCAAATACTGCTCCGGCAGAGACTCCTACAGCTCCGTCCACCCAGATGTTATTCTCCATCATGACATCCAGCACACCTGCTGTATACATGCCACGCATGGCACCGCCTTCCAGTATCAAACCTGTCTTCATAGTTACTTACTTCCTTTTCCATATCCTTTAAAGAAATCTGACAGTGCATCCAGTGTCTTCACCAGTACCGGGACTTCTTCATCCGTCAGCTTTTCCATTACAGCACTGGTCATCTGACGATGATAATCCGCATGATGCTCATAGGCAGCTACCCCTTTTTCCGTCAGTTTTACAAAAACCACTCTCCGGTCTTCCTCGCTGCGATGGCGTTCCACATAATTCTTCTTCACCAGATGGTTGATCGCAGTGGTAAGAGATCCAACAGTTATATTCAGCTTGCGGGCTACTGAGGACATATTGCTGCCATCCCCCAGACCGATCGCTTCGATGACATGCATATCGTTGTTGGTGATATCCTTGAATTCATCGGTGATGATCGCCTTTTCCTCCAGCACCCACACCTCATTAATCAGATTCACCAGTATATAATTGATCTTTTCTGCTGCGTTATCCATTCTCTCTCCCATGCGTACTACCATATCTTTCTGAAATTCCTGTTTGCAATCATTATATCCTCTTTTTCTGTTTTTAGGCAACTGTTTTTCTAAACATTTCAAACTCCATCTCAAAACGGTCAAAGAATGCAGACAACTCTCCTCATTCTTCCCCCAGCAGTTCCCTTACGACTTCTTCCACCGTTTGTATTTTCTGTGCCTCCCACGCTTCTGCCCCGCAGAACAGCAGTGCCTCATCCACTTCACCTTTTGCCGCATGGATCAGGGCATCTGTGATGCAGTATGGGATCTCTGCCGGCTTGCAGTGTTTCAGACATCCATGACATTTTTCCGGCCGGATCTGTTCTCCGTTCTGTATCTTTTTCAAAAAAGGATTTAAAATAGCCCGACCAGGCATCCCCACCGGACTTTTTGTGATGACGATGTCTTTTTCTTGCGCCTGAAGGTAGGTTCTCTTATATCGAATATCTGCATCGCATTCTTCTGTCGTAACGAATCTGGTTGCCACCTGAATGGCATCCACACCAAGATGGAAGGCATGATCTGCCTGTTCCCTGCTGCCGATTCCGCCAGCCAGTGCTACCGGAATATATTTTTGTGCCTTTTCGGCAAATTCCTTTACCGTATCCAGGATCCGTTTCACTTCTTCATCAAAGTTTTTCTTTTTTTCCTGCATATATTCTATCAGCTGCTCCGCAGAAAATCCCAGATGACCGCCAGCCAGTGGTCCTTCTATCACCAACAGATCCGGCAGCCGATGATATTTTCTGTCCCAGTACTTTAAAATCAGACGGGCAGATCGTTCCGATGAGACAATTGGAGCCAGTGCTGTCTTTGCGTTTTCTGTAAGAGCCGGCAAATCCATGGGCAGTCCCGCACCGGACACAATCAGATCTGCACCAGCCTGTACTGCTTCTCTGACATAACGCTCATAGTGACGCATGGCAACCATAATGTTAAATCCAATCACACCTTTCGGTGCAGTCTGTCTGGCTTTTTCATACTCCTGATGCATGGCACGCACATTGGCTTCTTCTGTATTTTCATCAAAATCCGGTTCGCGAAACCCGATCTGTGCCGCAGAGATCATCCCAACGCCACCACATTTTGCCACGGCTCCGGCTAAGTTTCCCAGGCTGATGCCAATTCCCATGCCACCCTGTAGAATGGATTTTTGCGCAATTCGCTCTCCAATCTTTAACTGTCTGTCCATATTCCTCTCCTCTACATTTTCCGGAATCTCTGATAGCGATGCTCCGTCAGTTCTTCTTCCAACATGTTTCCATATTGATTCAGGAATCGTTTTATCTCCTCTTCCATTGGACCGGTCACAAGATACAGATTTTCCCTGCTAAAGCCTTCTGGCTCGGAAATCACGTTATCCACAATTCCCTGTTCTTTTAAACAATCCGATGTGAGTTTCATTACTTTTGCCGCTTCTTTTGCTTTTGTACTGTCTTTCCACAGAATGCTGGCAAAGCCTTCCGGTGACAAAATGGAATAGATGGCGTTTTCCAGCATCCACACTTCATCAGAGGTTGCCAGAGCCAGCGCTCCGCCGCTGCCGCCTTCTCCAATAATTACGGTCAGGATCGGGACCTTCAGAGCCGACATCTCATAAATATTCCGTGCAATGGCTTCCCCCTGTCCACGTTCCTCTGCCTCAATTCCGCAAAAAGCTCCCGGTGTATCCACAAAACAGATCACCGGTCTGTGAAACTTTTCTGCCTGTTTCATCAGGCGCAGCGCTTTACGGTAGCCATCCGGCTTCGGCATTGCAAAATTGCGCTGTATATTTTCTCTGGTACTTCTGCCTTTTTCCTGTGCAATGACCGTTACAGCTCTGTCTCCAAAGGAAGCAATTCCACCAATGATGGCAGAATCATCCCCATACAGACGATCCCCGTGAAATTCCTGAAAATTCGTAAATAATGCCTGGATATAGTCGCTTCCAACCGGGCGGTCTTTCTTTCTGGAAAGCAGCACCCGGTCCCAGGCCTCCTTCTTCTGTACTGATACATGAGATCTCTCAGTTCGATCTTCCGATGATTTCAATTCTGCCGCTTCCTGGCTTTGTTCTTCCCAGGCTGCTTTGCCATGCATCTGCAGCAGATTTCCCAGTACTTTTTGCATCCGTGACCGCTCTACAATTGCATCCAGGAATCCATGCTCCAGCAGAAATTCTGCTCTCTGGAATCCCTTTGGCAGCTTCTGTCGGATAGTCTGTTCAATGACACGTGGTCCTGCAAATCCAATCAGTGCGCCTGGCTCTGCCAGAATAATATCCCCCAGCATGGCAAAACTGGCCGTCACTCCTCCTGTGGTTGGATCCGTCAGCACACTGATATAAAGCAGTCCCGCATCACTGTGACGCTTCAACGCTGCGGAGGTCTTTGCCATCTGCATCAGCGAGGTAATCCCCTCCTGCATTCTGGCTCCTCCTGAACAACAGAACAGAATCACCGGAAGCTGCTCTTCCGTAGCCCGTTCCACAGCACAGGCAATTTTTTCTCCAACATTTTCTCCCATACTGGCCATCAAAAAACGGCCATCGCATACTCCAATGACCGTTTCTGTTCCATGAATGCTTCCCTTTCCGGTCACAACCGCTTCATCCAGCCCGGTTCTGGCTTTCATGGCAGCCAGTTTCTCCGGGTATCCACGATACTCCATCGGATTCTGCTCCGGCATAGTCTCATTCCATTCCTGAAAGCTGCCTTCATCCAGAATCATGTCCAGGCGCCGGTATGCAGGCACATGAAAATAGCCTCCACATTTGGGACAGATATAGTATCCCTGTTCTGCGTCTTCTGCTATGATCGCTTTCCCACACTGATTGCATTTTCGCATCAGCCCTTCCGGCACTTCCGGGCCGGCCTGTCTGTGTGCGATTCGTTTCATGGAAGTGCCGCGGTTTTTCTTAAACATATTATCCAGTTTCATAATGATATCCTTCTGATAAAGTCTGTGTCTGTAGTTCCATTTACAAAATCCGGATGAGTGACGATTCCATACTGATAATCTACATTCGTATCAATTCCTTCGATAATCACTTCGCCAAGTGCGCTGCGCAGCTTATCTATGGCTTCTTTCCGATTGTGTGCCCATACAATCAGCTTGGCAATCATGGAATCGTAATATGGCGTGATGGTATAGCCGCTGTAAATGGCTGTATCGATCCGTACCCCTTTTCCACCTGGAAGATACATATCCTGAATCGTTCCCGGTGACGGTCGGAAGTTCTTTTCCGGGTTTTCCGCATTAATACGGCATTCAATGGCATGACCGGTAATGTGAATATCCTTCTGGGTAAACTGAAGCGGCTCTCCTGCCGCAATACGGATCTGCGCTTTGATCAGATCAATGCCTGTCACACATTCCGTTACCGGATGTTCTACCTGAATACGAGTATTCATTTCCATAAAATAAAAACTGCCATTTGGTTCCAGAAGAAACTCAATCGTTCCGGCATTGGTATAACCTGCCGCCATGGCTGCTTTCACAGCAGCATCTCCCATCTTTGCCCGTAAATCTTCTGACAGAGCCGGAGAAGGTGATTCTTCAATCAGCTTCTGGTGATTCCTCTGGATCGAACAGTCACGCTCTCCCAGATGCACTACATTACCATACCTGTCCGCAAGAATCTGAAATTCAATATGCCGCGGATGCAGCACCAGATGTTCCAGATACATGGTGTTGTCATGAAAAGCATTTTCTGTCTCTTTTTGTGCCATCTGAAATGCAGCTTCGAACTCTTCCGGTGTATAGACTTCCCTCATGCCTTTTCCGCCACCCCCAAGGGCTGCCTTAATCATGATCGGGTATCCGATCTCCTCTGCCAGACGTTTTCCTTCTTCTGCTGTATACACGGCTTCCTGGCTTCCAGGAATCACTGGTACTCCTGCTGCAATCATGGTATTTCTGGCTTCCTGTTTATTCCCCAGTCTGGCAATCGTTCCGGAATCCGGTCCAATAAACGTGATGTTGCACTGTTCACAAAGTTCTGCAAACCTGCTGTTTTCAGACAGAAATCCAAATCCTGGGTGAATGGCATCCGCTCCGCTGACGATGGTTGCACTGATGATGCGCTCCATATCCAGATAGCTTTCGGAAGAAGCTGCCGGCCCGATACAGATGGCTTCATCTGCCAGTTTTGTGTGCAGTGCTTCTTTGTCTGCTTCCGAATACACTGCTACCGTTTCAATCCCCATTTCCCGGCATGCACGTATAATGCGAACCGCAATCTCCCCGCGGTTGGCAATGAGTATTTTCTTCATCGCATATTTCCTCTTCTTATCCCACCATAAAGGTCAGTTCTGCACTGACTACTACTTTTCCATCTACGGAAGCCACTGCTTCTCCCACGCCTACCGGTCCTTTGGACTTTATAATCCGGGTCTCCAGGCGCAGTTTATCTCCCGGCACGACTTTTCCACGGAACTTGCACTTTTGAATTCCGCCAAAATATGCCGTCTTTCCTTTGTTTTCTTCCATACTTAAAATAGCCACTGCTCCTGCCTGAGCCAGAGCTTCCACGGTGAGCACTCCAGGCATCACCGGTTCCTGTGGAAAATGTCCGGCAAAAAATTCTTCCCGATAAGATACGCATTTGTATGCAATGGCATACTGTCCCGGTTCATAATCTTCTACATAATCCAGCAGCAAAAATGGATGCCGGTGAGGAATGATCTGCTGGATCTGCTTAATATCTAAATGTTTCATACTCTGTCCTTTTGTTACTATTCTAATCGGAACAATGGCTGACCATATTCTACCGGCTGGCCATTTTCCACGAATATCTCTGTTATAGTTCCGTCATAATCACTTTCGATCTCGTTCATCAGCTTCATAGCCTCTACGATAGCCAGTACCTGGCCTTTTCTGACGGTGTCTCCCACCTGCACGAAAGCCTCTGCATCTTCTGCCGGTGCGGCATAAAATACTCCTACCAGCGGAGAAGTGATTACTTTCTTCGTTTCTGTCACTGGCTGCTTCTGCTCTGTATGATCAGAAGCACTGATCTCTGTCACCTGTTCCTTCTGCTGAATCACAGTTTTTCCCTGCTTCTTTTCCAGTCTGACTGTCATACCGCTTTCTTCATAGGAAAATCCGGTCAAATTCGATGCAGAGACAGTATTGACCAGTCGGATTATCTGTTCAATATCCATGTTCGGCTCCTTTCCGGTCTGTTATCCTCTGTATTTCTTCAAAACTAATGACGCATTGTGTCCGCCAAATCCCAGGGAATTCGTCATGACACAGTTCAGTTCTTTTTCTACTGGTGTCCCTAAGGTATAATTCAGATCGCACTCCGGATCCGTTTCTGTCGTTCCCACCGTCTGATGAATATAACTGTCTTCTATGGATTTCACACAGGTGACAAATTCTACGCCACCGGCTGCTCCCAGAAGGTGACCAATCATGGACTTGGTGGAATTGATATACAGATCTTTTGCTGCATCCCCAAAGGCCAGCTTCACTGCTCTGGTCTCAAACAGATCGTTATGGTGCGTACTGGTTCCATGGGCATTGATATAGTCCACTTCCTCCGGCTTTACTCCTGCCTCTTTCATGGCATATTCCATGGCTTTGGCCGCACCGCTTCCGTCCTCACATGGAGAAGTAATATGGTAAGCATCCCCGGTGGCCCCATAACCTGCCAGTTCTGCATAGATATGTGCATTTCTGGCCAGTGCATGCTCCAGTTCTTCCAGTACCACCACGCCAGCTCCTTCTCCCAGGACGAATCCACTGCGGTCTTTGTCAAATGGAATAGATGCCCTGGCAGGATCTGAGGATGTAGTCAGTGCTGTCAGATTGGTAAATCCGGCAATAGCTGTTGGTGTGATACTGCTCTCTGTTCCCCCTGCCAGCATTACCTCCGCATCTCCATACTGAATGGCCCGAAGTGCATCCCCGATACAGTTGGTACCGGAAGCACAGGCTGTCACCACATTGGTACACTTTCCTTTCAGGCCCAGCTGAATAGATACATTTCCGGCTGCCATATTGGAGATCATCAGTGGCACCATGAGCGGATTCACCCGTCCAGGTCCTTTCGTCAGGATCTTTTCATATTCTTTTTCAATGATGCTTAATGATCCGATTCCTGATCCGATGGTGACCCCCACACGAAATGGATCTTCCTGTTCCATATCAAGTCCGGCATCTTCAAACGCCTCTTTTGACGCTGCTACCGCAAACTGGGAAAAGGTCTCCATTCTGCGGGCCGCTCTTGCATCCATGCGTTCTTTCGCATCAAAGTCCTTCACTTCTGCTGCCAGTTTTACTTTATAATTGGTTGTATCAAATTTTGTAATTGCTCCAATTCCGACTGTTCCTGATTTGATGGAATGCCAGAATGCATCCACCGTATTCCCGATGGGCGTCACAGCACCTAGGCCGGTTACTACGACTCTTCTTTTCATATTTAGATCATCCCTCCGTCTACATGCAGTACCTGTCCGGTGACATAGCGGGCATCCTCGGATGCCAGAAACGCCACAGCCGCAGCTACATCCTCCGGCTTTCCGAACGTCCCCATAGGGATCTGTTTTCTGCTGTTTTCTTTTACTGCATCACTTAGTACTGCTGTCATTTCCGTGTCAATAAATCCCGGTGCAACAGCATTGACTGTGATGCCTCTGGAAGCCAGCTCCTTCGCAGCCGACTTTGTCAGACCGATAACACCCGCCTTAGATGCCGCATAGTTCGCCTGTCCCGCATTTCCTGCCACGCCTACCACAGATGCCATATTGATGATATGCCCCTTTTTCTGCTTTAGCATGTAGCGGGATGCAAAACGGATCATATGAAAGGTTCCCTTTAAATTGGTATCGATGACACGGTCAAAATCTTCTTCTGACATACGCATCAACAGGCCGTCTCTGGTAATTCCTGCATTATTCACCAACACATCAATGTGACCATTTTCTTCTATTACTTTTTCCACAAACCGCAGACAGCTGTCGAATTCTGCCACATTGCATTGATAAATTTCCGCCCGGCCGCCTGTCTGCTCAATCTGATTCTTTACTTCTATAGCTGCCGCTTCTGAGCCATTATAATTGATGATGACTTTGTAACCGTCCCCGGCCAGACGCAGGGCAATCGCTTTTCCGATTCCTCTGGAAGCACCGGTAACTACTGCTATTTTCTGTTCTGACATATCTGCTCCAAATCTTCCCAGCAGGATACATGATGTACCTGCACATTTCTATTTATTTTCTTTAAAAATCCTTCCAGGGTCTTTCCCGGTCCGATTTCCACAAAAGTATCCACACCATTTTTCAACATATATTCCATGCTCTGCATCCAGCGTACCGGCGAATACATCTGTCGCACCAGAAGTTCCGGGATCTCCGATGCATCGGTAATCTCACAGGCATTCACATTTGTCACATACGGAATCTGCAGTTTCTGAAATGTTACCTGCTCCAGTTCCTGTCTCAATGCAGCTCCTGCCGGTTCCAGCATCGGGGAATGAAAAGGCCCACTGACATTCAGCATCAGTGTCCGTCTGGCTCCGGCCTCTTTTAACCGGGCAGCTGCCATCTCTACTGCAACTGTTTTTCCGGTGATCACGATCTGCCCAGGGCAGTTGTAGTTCGCGATGGTAACGTCTGGGATCTCATTCAGAACTTCTTCGATCTTCTTTTCATCCAATGCCAGAATGGCACACATGGCACCTTCCCCAGCCGGTACAGTATTCTGCATCAGCATCCCTCTTTTTCGTACCAGCCGAATGGCATCCAGATTGCTCATGGCACCTGCCACTGCAATGGCTGCATATTCTCCCAGACTCAGACCTGCAGTGATATCCGGCTTTACACCACGGCTCTCCAGTTCCCGGCACATGGCCAGATAAGTCGTCACCAGCGCTGCCTGGGTATATTCTGTCTGATCCAGTCTGGCATTTTCTTCAAAACAGAGAGCTTTCATATCCAGCCCCAGTGCTTCACTGGCTTTCTCAAACAGCTTTGCTGCCTGTGAACTGTTCTCATAAAAGTCTTTTCCCATGCCACATTTCTGAACACCCTGTCCTGGAAAAAGAAATGCTGTCTTACTCATACATTCCCGTTCCTTTCAACAGTGCATCCGTCTCTGTCACCAGCTTCTGAATCAGTTCCTGGCAGGATAACTTCTCTTTCACCAGCCCGGCAATCTGTCCGGACATCACACTGCCATTTTTCACATCGCCTTCCACTACCGCTTTCCGCAGTCCGCCAAGTGCCAGAAGTTCCAGTTCTTCCATACTGGCTCCGGCATTTTCCAGCGCCAGATATTTCTTTGTCATATCATTTCGCAGGGCACGTACCGGATGACCGGTGGTTCTTCCGGTTACTCTGGTATCAATGTCTTTGGCACGAATGATCATGTCTTTATAGTTCTCATGCACCTGCGATTCTGTCGTTACAACAAAATGTGTTCCCATCTGCACACCTCTGGCGCCCAGCATAAAGGCCGCTGCAATGCCTCTGCCATCACCGATTCCTCCGGCTGCAATTACCGGAATCTCCACGGCATCCACCACCTGTGGCACCAGCGTCATGGTAGTGCTTTCGCCCACATGTCCACCAGATTCACAACCTTCTGCAACCACCGCATCGGCGCCTGCCCGCTGCATTCTCTTTGCCATAGCCACAGAAGCCACAACAGGAATCACTTTTACTCCGGCTTCTTTCCACATCTTCATATATTTTTCCGAGCTTCCGGCACCGGTGGTCACCACCTTCACGCCTTCTTCCACAATGACTTTTGCCACATCATCTGCATAAGGACTCATGAGCATAATGTTCACACCAAATGGTTTATCTGTCAGTGCTTTCGCCTTCTGAATCTGTTCTCTGACCCAGTCCGCCGGCGCACTGGCTGCACCGATCAGCCCAAGTCCGCCAGCTTCTGATACAGCTGCCGCCAGATGATGTTCCGCTACCCAGGCCATGCCACCCTGAATGATCGGGTATTCGATTCCAAGTAATTCTGTAATCTCTGTCTTCATATCAAAAAAACCTCTCGTCTTATTGATGCTCCTCTACGTATTTTGCAACGGCTCCAACCGTTGTCAGTGTCCCCAGGTCTTCTGTTGGAATCTCCACTCCAAACTCTTCTTCCAGTGCCATCACCAGCTCAAACAGATCCAGGGAATCTACGCCCAGATCTTCTTTAAAAGAAGCTTCCTCTGTGATGGTGTTGATATCAATATTTAAGTTTTCTGCGATCATTTCTCTGATTTTTTCAAACATGTTTCTAATCTCCTTTTTTCTATTTTGGGGTTACCACTCAAGAACACTGGCTCCCCAGGTCAATCCCGCCCCAAATCCGGCGAGTATGATCTTCTGTCCTTTTTGAAGTTTTTGATCCCGGTTCATTTCGTCCAGCAGAATCGGTATGCTGGCCGATGAGGTATTGCCATATTCCTGCATATTCATCGGGAATTTTTCCAATGGCTGCTGAAGATGCCTGCTGACTGCTTCTACGATCCGGCGGTTGGCCTGATGCAAAATTATCCAGTCAATCTCTTCCAGCCTCAATCCGTTCTTATCCAGCACTTCACGAATCACTCCCGGCACCTGACGCACAGCAAATTTGAATACCGCCTGTCCATCCATCTGCATCTGATATTCTTTCGGATGAGACATCTGCCATTCTTTTGCTCCGTCAAGATAGCTTCTGCATCTGAGTGCCTCTCCTCTGCTTCCATCTGAATGTGCTGCCGGTAGAAAGCCTGTACCTTCTTCAGACCGCAAAACTGCTGCCCCTGCTCCGTCTCCAAACAAAATGCAGGTTCCTCGATCCCTCCAGTTCACCAGATGAGACAGACATTCACTTCCGATGATCAGTGCACTCCGATAGATACCAGTCTGAAGATAGGCCTGTGCATTCTGATAAGCCAGTACAAATCCGGTACATGCTGCACTTAAGTCATAACACACGGCATTCACTGCACCGATCTTTTTCTGTACCTCACAGGCTACGCCGGGAAGTACCACATTGGAAGAAATCGTGGATACAATCACCAGATCAATCTCTTCCGCTGACACCCCTGACTGCTTCAACGCTTTCTGCGCCGCTTCCACAGCAAGAGACACACAAGTCTCCTCCTTTGCGATATGTCTTCGGACAATACCGGTACGTTCACGGATCCATTCATCACTGGTATCCACGATTTGAGACAGATCATCATTATCCAGAACCTTTGTCGGAACCGCAGATCCCGTTCCGCATATTACTGCTTTCATGAAAATCTCCTTCTCGTATATGTGAGTTCATATATTTGGGTCTCATATATTTTTAAATTAAATATATTTGACTTTCAAAGTATATATGCAGATATTTCATTTGTCAAGTATTTTTATTATCAAAATAATATTTTCTTTTAATAGCGTTCTCTGTTCTCGCACTGCAGACGGTTTTTTTCGTCTTCTGATAGTTCCTGCAAACACATAGAAAAGCCCCCGCTTTTGGCGAGAGCTTTTCCTTTATCCAAATATTTGGGAGGTTGGATTTTATTATTTTATTTTTTATTCTACATCTTCCAGTGCTTCGAAGTCTTCTTCACCGGTACGGATCTTTACGACTCTGTCAACATTGTATACAAAGATCTTGCCATCTCCGATGTGGCCTGTATACAGGGTCTTCTTTGCAGCTTCGATGACATCTTCTACCGGAATAGATGCTACGATCACTTCGACTTTTACCTTTGGAAGCAGGGTTGCATCGACTTCAGCACCACGATACATTTCACCTGCACCTTTCTGGATACCACAGCCCATTACCTGCGTGACAGTCATACCAGTTACACCGAGGTCATTCATAGCCTTTCTCAGAGCATCGTAACGGGACAATCTTGCAATAATAACCACTTTGTGAATACCAGTATCGACTGCCGGTGCGGTATTGACCACTTTAACAGCAGCATCTTTCTGTGCTTTTGTTGCAGTTTCGTAGTCATCAGAACCGATCTGTGTACGGTCATTTATTTCCATGATCATGGTGTTGGATACATCCATGATAGAAAATCCTGCATATGCACTTGTCAGGCCATGTTCCATAGCATCCAGTCCGACGATTTCTTCTTCTTCGCTAACACGAAGTCCGAAAATGGCTTTGATAATCAGGTAAGCAATAGTAATCGTTACTGCAGTCCAGGCTGCTGTAGCCAGCATACCTTCCAGCTGCAATCCCAGCTGATGGAAACCGCCGCCGTAGAAAAGTCCCTTTCCTGCGATCTGGTTAGCACCAAAGTTCACGCCGTCTCCATAGCCTCTTGCAAATGCAGGAGCAGTATCAGTTGCAAATAAACCAACTGCGATGGTTCCCCAGATACCATTTAAGCAATGTACTGCTACGGCACCTACCGGGTCATCAATACGAAGTACATAATCCAGAAGCCATACACCAAATACAACCAGGACACCTGCTACAGCACCGATGATGATGGCACCAAAAGCATCACATACATCACAAGGTGCGGTAATGGCTACCAGACCTGCCAGAGATGCATTCAGGCACATGGATACATCTGGTTTGCCATATTTGATCCAGGTGAAGATCATACAAACAACGGTTGCAATAGCTGGTGCAATAGTAGTTGTTACGAAGATAGATCCAAGTTCTGCCACAGATGTAGCTGCTGCACCGTTAAATCCATACCAGCCAAGCCAGAGAATGAATACACCCAGGCATCCAAGTGGAAGGTTATGTCCAGGAAACGCATTGACTTTCGTGATCTTTCCCGATTTATCTTTTGTAAATTTACCGATACGAGGACCAAGCATTGCTGCACCGATCAGGGCTGAGATACCACCAACCATGTGGATGCAGTTGGAACCTGCAAAATCATGGAATCCGATCTGTGCCAGCCAGCCGCCGCCCCAGGTCCAGTGTGCTTCGATTGGATAGATCACTGCAGAGATAATAGCGGAGTAAACACAGTAGGAAATAAATTTTGTTCTTTCAGCCATGGCACCGGATACGATGGTGGCTGTAGTTGCACAGAATACCAGATTGAATACGAAATTGGACCAGTCAAATTCTGCGTAATTTGTGAAAATATCAAATCCCGGTTTGCCGATAATTCCCAGCCAGTCTTCGCCGAGAAATAATCCAAAACCAATTAAAATGAATACAACCGTGCCGATACAAAAGTCCATCAGGTTCTTCATCAGAATGTTTCCTGTATTCTTCGCTCTGGTGAAGCCTGCTTCTACCATGGCGAATCCTGCCTGCATCCAGAATACCAGTGCGGCACCGATCAGGAACCAGACGCCGTATACTTCACCGGAAATTGCACTTAAAATTTCTTGTGTCATAATTTTCTCCTCCTCTTTCCCCATATTCCAGAACCTTTCCGATCCTTGAAGCTCCCTTCCCAGGAACAGGTTTCTTCTGATACGAAAAAAGCGAACCGCAGGCAACTGGCCAAAATCTCTTTCGCCGTCAAACACCTTCGTTTCGCTTCTCTGTCATATGGATTAGAAAAAGCGCCATAGACCTTCGATCTATAGCGCCTTTGCTTTTATGTACTGCATGATACCACTCTGAAAATGAAAAGTCAATGCAGATTTTATACTTTTTTTAGATTTGTCTGGTTTGGAGAATTTTGTCTGTAATTCAACAGAACAAATCTACAAAATCACAATAATCGATTTTATGAATCTAATTACACTTCAAACAACAGATCTCCATAAGATGGCATTGGCCACATCTCTTTGTCCACGATCATCTCCAGCTCATCCACTGGCACACGCAATGCTTCCATAGCAGTGCAGACTTCTTCGTAATAATATACTGCCTGCTCTCTGCCGACCTCCATCTCCGTGGCACGATCGGTCACCTCAGTCAATTTTATCAGCCTCTTCTTCGTCTCTGACAGGAGATGTGCAGATTCCCGGAGCATATCCATCGGTACGTCGGTCTCTACACCTGTCTGATTCATGGTATTGACCGTATCGGACAGACTCTTGTTGAAGCGCAATACCGCCGGAATAATATGCTTGCTGGCAATATCAATCATGGCTCTGGCTTCGATATTGATGGCCTTGGAATAGCCCTCATACTGGATCTCCGCACGGGACTCCAGCTCAGTTCTGGTAAATACATGGAACTTTTCAAACAGATTCACTGCCTTTTCTGTTACCAGCGCAGGAATCGCATCTACCATGGACTTGATATTTGGAAGACCGCGGCGCTCTGCTTCTGCTACCCATTCCTCTGAGTAACCATTGCCATTAAAGACAATTCTCTGATGCTCACTGGCATATTTTTTGATCAGGTCATGTACTGCCACGGAGACATCCTCTGCCTTTTCCAACACATCGCAGGCATCGGAAAATGCCTCTGCTACGATGGTGTTGAGCACTACGTTACATTCCGCTACAGAGTCTCTGGAACCAACCATACGGAATTCGAACTTATTACCGGTGAACGCAAACGGTGACGTACGGTTACGGTCTGTTGCATCCTTAGCAAAATCAGGCAAGGTCTTTACACCAGTATGTAAAGTACCTCCCTTTAAGCTATGAGTTGCTTCTCCGGTATCAATCAGCTGCGTCAGCACATCCTGCAGCTGATCTCCCAGAAATACAGAAATAATCGCTGGTGGTGCTTCATTGGCTCCCAGACGGTGGTCATTTCCCACATCGGCCGCAGATTCTCGCAGCAGATCTGCATGTTTGTCTACAGCACGTAAGATACAGGTCAGGATCAGTAAGAACTGGATGTTCTCATGAGGCGTCTTGCCCGGATCCAGGAGATTAATACCGTCATCAGTGGTCAGGGACCAGTTGTTATGCTTACCAGAGCCATTCACTCCGGCAAATGGCTTTTCATGAAGCAGACACTGAAGACCATGTTCCTCAGCCACACGCTTTAGTGTCTCCATGATGATCTGGTTGTGATCTGCTGCTACGTTACACTCTGCATAAATCGGTGCCAGTTCATGCTGAGCCGGAGCTACTTCATTATGCTGTGTCTTGGCAGATACTCCCAGCTTCCACAGTTCTTTATTCACATCTTTCATAAAAGCTGCAATACGGGGACGGATAACACCAAAGTAATGATCATCCAGCTCCTGTCCCTTAGGAGGCATCGCTCCAAATAAGGTACGACCAGTGAAGATCAGGTCTTTTCTCTTCAGATACTTGGCACGGTCTACGATAAAATACTCCTGTTCTACACCAACAGACGGTTTCACCTTGCGGGATGTGGTATTGCCCAGAACTCTTAAAAGACGCAATGTCTGAGCCTGAATGGCTTCCATCGAACGAAGCAGCGGTGTCTTCTGATCCAGTGCTTCTCCTGTGTAAGAACAAAATGCAGTCGGGATACAGAGAATAGCTCCTGCGGCATCCTGTCTGACAAATGCAGGTGATGTACAATCCCAGGCTGTATAGCCTCTCGCTTCAAAGGTAGCACGTAAGCCCCCAGACGGGAAGGATGATGCATCCGGTTCTCCCTTGATCAGTTCTTTTCCAGAAAACTCCAGCTGTACAGAGCCGTCAGCCTTTGGTGCCGTGATAAAAGCATCATGTTTTTCTGCAGTAAATCCAGTCAATGGCTGGAACCAGTGTGTGTAATGTGTCGCACCCTTTTCGATTGCCCATTCTTTCATTGCACCTGCAACAACCTCTGCAATCATCGGATCCAGTTCTTTTCCATCGTCAATGGTCTTGTGAAGTTCCTTGTACACCTTTTTCGGGAGCTTTTCCAGCATCACTTTGTCATTAAAGACATTCTCACCAAATAGCTCCTGTACATTTATGATTTCGCCCATATGTCCTCCTTATCGTATCTGTTCAGTCCCTTCACAGATACGATGCCAAAATTCAATAAAATCGCCTTTGGCGATGGAATTTTGGCCCGCAGCCTTCCGGATTTTGGCATTTACATGCCAAAACACCTCGCGGGACAGTGGCTTCTGAACAGTTACACAATTCCTATGTCAAGAATCATACTCGATTTATACCAAAAATGCAAGAGGTCACTGCAAGGGAATTACAGTGACCTCTCTTTATGTATTTATTGATTATCTGATTGGCTTGTTTTAAGACTAACCGATATAGTCAGAAGCTGATGTCGGCGTTCTGTAGTTTACATCAGATACGATGATGCCTGTGGTAGAACTGCTGGCATGTACCACCTGTCCATTACCAATGTACATACTTACATGTCCGATACCGTAATCTCCGCTTCCTGAGTAGAATAACAGATCGCCTGGCTCCAGCTGGCTTAAGTCAACGGGCTTACCACCCTGAGACTGTGCTCCGGCTGTTCTGCTGATGTTAATACCAAAGTTTCCAAGTACAGACTGTGTAAATCCGGAACAGTCTGTTCCATTTGTCAGGGAAGTACCACCGTATACATACGGGTTACCCACAAACTGTAATGCATAATCTACAATCTGCTGTCTCAGCGAAGAAGAACTGCTGTCAGTTGTATTTGTCACCTCTGAAGTATCAATTCCTGCTCCCGCTACTGTATCATAAACTGTCTGATCTGCCGCTGCCGCTTCATTCTGTGCGGTCTGAGTCTGATTTGCCGCTGTCTGTGCATCTGCTGCTGTCTGCTGTGCATAAGCCTCTGCATTAGCAATTGCATCTGCATCTCCTGTACTGTAAGCTTCATCCAGTGCTACCTGTGCATCTGCTGCTACCTGTTCTGCATAAGCCTGATCTGCTGCTGCCTGGTCTGCTGCTGCCTGTGCCTGATCTGCATAATCACTCTGGCTCTGAAGATATTCGATCCATGCCTGATTCTGTGCTTCCCATTCAGCCTGCTCAGCTGCTAACTGCTCCTGATACAGTCTTTCCTGCTCATCCAGCCATGCCTGGTATGCTGCCTCTTCTTCTGCAATTCTTGCTTCTGCTTCCTCGTGTGTCTCACCCTGTGGAAGATAGGATGCATAGCTTACATAATCTGCACTTACATATCCTTCTGTCGATCCTGTGGAAATCTTTGCCCATCCTCCCAGGTCTTCTTCCAGATATACAATCTGGTCTGCTGTCACCGTATCTACTACGTCTGCATCCTCAGAAGGTTCGGAACGAACCATCAGTGCTTCTGCATTGACCTGTGCTACCGGTGTTGCTGCCTGCTCTACTACTGCCGCTGCGTCTGCTCCTGTGGTCATCAGATACTTGGCTACATATCCGGTACAGTTACCAGACTGAATATAATACCAGTCTCCTTCTTCTCCAAGGATGGTCGCACAGTTGTTCTCATATAAATATCCGACTACATCAGAGTTCGCATCTGCATTCGCTCTGATATTGAAAAATGTCTCGTCTCCAGGCTGTGCCACTGCAACAGTACCGATCAGACTGCTGTCCTGAGCTGCCTCTGCGGACTCGGTATTCTCTTCAGATGCCGTACCTTCTGTCGTGCTCTCTGTCTCTTCTGTCTTCTGTGTATCTTCTGCTGCCGCTTCCTTTACATTAACAGTTGTGCTGACACCTACCAGATTCGTTCCGGCCGCAAAAGCTGCCATAGAACTGCTTCCTGCCAGCATACTGCCTGTCACAAAACAAGCTGCTGCTCTCATTACATGCTTTTTCATTCCCTTGTTCATCAAAATCAATCCTCCAAATACCCAATCAATAAATACGAAATACATCCAATCAATGCATAAATATTACATAAATGTTACATTTATTACGTTCACATCTTAACATATGGGAATTGGTTTGTCAACAAGTTTTACATTTTTTTTAAGTTTCATGGAAATTCAGCTTATTCTGTAACATCTTTGTTACATTTTGGAATTAATTTTACCAGTCCAGAAGTTTTTGCAGATACTGTCCTACCACATTGGAAAAATTACGAATGTCCTTAATATAAGCAAAGTCTTTTCCAAAGATTCGCTTCTCAGCCTGGAGATCCTGCTCTTTTCCCGCAAATACCCCCAGCACATACACACCCTTATTCCTTGCCTTCCGTACTTCCTGGGCGGTATCCTTTACTGCGTAATCTCCACAATACGGCTTTGGATTCCTGCTGTTTGGCCGGTTCACCACCACATCATTGGGCCGGCCATCACTTAAGACAATTAAGATTTTATTTTCCTCTTCCCGTTGCAGCAGGGAATCTGCCGCTGCCCGGATGGCCAGACCATCCCGGTTATTGGAAGATGTGGTATACTGTAAAATCTTCCGGTTTTCACTTTTAGGCGCATCATATTCCCGGAACCGCTGCATGACAGTATAATCCCAGAACGTGCAGAAGCTCATCACCCGGTGAGGAATCTGTACATTGCTCAGTGCCTCACTGATGATAAAAGCCTGCAACGCTACCTGGCTCTGACGGTCTCTCTGGGAACCGCTGGCATCCATCAGGATGTCCACTACAAAATCGGTCTCATTCTGGCGAATCACACGCCGGAACAATTTCGTATCCTCCGTTCTTCCCAGCTTCCACAATCTGGATGGGATAATACTTCCATACTCCGACAGCAATTCCTCCTGCTGGGTCCTTGTAACCAGTGAGCGCTTCAGATTATGCGTCATGATATCTACATTTCGTTTCACCATGTTCTTGCTGTTACGTAACAGCAGAAGATTTCGATCGGTCTGTTTCTTTGCGTTCACATACTGAGCATTGATCAGTACCGGATTCTGCAGAATGCCATCGGTATAATACAGACTGCAGTCTGCATGAGCACCATTGCAGAGTCTCCGGTCTGTTCTCTTCTGCTCTGCTTCCGATAAATAGGACTTTCCAAAGTTCAGCTGCATATAACTGTTCATTTTCTCCAGCGCTTTTTCATCCAGTACCACGACACTCTTTTTCTTCGGTCCATCCTGTTTCTTTTCTTCCGCTGACTCTTTTTCCTCCAGACTGACCACCTGCTGATTCACCTGATCTACCATCTGCTCCAGAACTGATTCATACATCTCTTCATCCAGGAAATCCTGCCAGGTAGCTTCTGCCAGCTCTTCTATCGAAGTATTCAGCACAAATTCCAGATCTCCATGTTTTCGTTCAAAAGAACGATCAATGGCAAAATTATAGATCCGGTCAACTGCCTGAATAATCTCCATAGTATCGGATGCCTCTTCCAGCGGATAGAGTACATCCAGCACATCCTGAATTCTTTTTTCAGCCGTTCCCTTTCCGTTTAAGAACTGACGGATGATCTCCAGCTTCACTCTTCCGATAAAAGAATCATTCATTTTTCGAAAATCTTTATCCAGCATTGCTTCAAATGCTTTCCTGCGAATGTTGCATACACCCGGTCTCTCTTCCACAATCTTCTGATACACTGCCAGATCTACACAGATCTGTGCAATATTCATCAGGACCGGCTCTTCGACTCCATAAAACAGCTTTTTCACAATATACATCGAGAGTGCATTGGTATCAAAATATTTGGCAAATGCTCCCTGCTTGATGGCGTCGTACATGGAAATATATTTACTTTTGGAAAACGAAGCTACATCCAGCCTGGTATTCAGTGCATAATCCCCACTCACTGTCCACATCAGATTGCGAATGCGATTCTCGATCTCCATTTCATACTCTTCTATTTCATAAGAAACTTCTTGCATAATAACCTATATACCTTTCTGTTTATCACTTCTATTATAATAGAAAGATTGCCTTTGTGCATCCTCCCATGTTAAAATGTGAAAAGAATCTTATACGAAAGGATCTTATCATGAAAAGGCATACCCGTATTTTACTTTTTGAATTTCTCCTTGTCCTGATTCTTCTGACTGCTTTTCCAGTTATCTCCAATGCCGCTTCAAAGGTTCCACGCAATAAATTGGTAACCGAACAGGGGACTTCTTACTATTATAATCACAAAGGGAAAATAGTCAGGGATCGCATGATTACATGGAAAAAGAATACCTACTATTTTGACAAAAACGGTCAGATGTACCGGAACCGTACTTTCTCTTATCAGGGGCACGTTTATCATGCCAGAAATAGCGGTGCTCTCGCCAGAAACACCTGGATCGACGGATATTACTATAACAGTTACGGACAGCGTACCGGAAAGCCTTTCAACAGTTCTTCTTCTGGAACAGCCTCTTCTGTTCTGAATAAGAAGCCGCAGAAAAAAATAATCTCCATGAAGAACATCCGTCAGAATCCTCAGCTGCCTACTGGCTGTGAGTCGGTTGCGCTTACCATTGTTCTGAAACATATGGGCTTTCCTTTATCCAAGACAACGATCGCTTCCAGATATCTGTCCAGAAGTAGTTCCAACTTTGTGACAAAGTTCTGGGGAAATCCATTCAGTGGATCTGGTGGCGGAATCTATGCTCCTGGTCTGACCATCACAGCCAATAAATACCTGAAAGCAAAAAAATCAGCCAAACGGGCTTATGATCTTACCGGCATTCGTTTTTCTGATTTGTATACCTATCTGGATAACAATATCCCGGTGATCGTCTGGAACTCCATGTATATGCGCAATCCGGTAGCCGTACATTCTTATCGCTACGCTGGCAAGACCTGGCACTTCTACCGTTCAGAGCACTGCGTTGTTCTGTGCGGTTATGATAAAAAGAATAAAAAAGTGCTGATCAATGATCCATTGAGCGGACTGGTATGGCGAAAAGCCAGTTCCTTTGAACGGATCTACAACAAACTAGGAAAAATGGCCGTTGTGATTCAGTAACGTATCGCTTTTAAAAAAATCCAGGAACAGATGTTTTTTCTTTCTGTTCCTGGATTTTTATTTTTATTATTGCTGAGCTTCTTCGCCTGTAATCTCAGTTTCTGTATGTTCTGTTGGCTCGGCTGACTGATCCTTCACAGCGTCCACTCCATCATCCTGTGCCTCGGTCTGCTGCTCTGCTGCTTCCACTTTCTCATCAACATTCTCCGACACATCTGTCTGTTCCGCTTCCTCTACTTCTTCCTCTTCCCGGCGTTCTACTTCATGGAAGATCTCCATGAACTCTTTTCCGGTGATGGTCTCTTTCTCTATCAGGAAAGCTGCGATCTCATCCAATGCCTTTCTGTGACTGCGCAAAAGTTTCAGTGCCTCTTCATATGCTTCTTTGATGATCTTCATCACTTCACGATCAATCTCGGTTGCCGTCTGGTCACTGCAATTCAGCACATTTCGTCCGCTTAAGTACTGGTTTTCCGGTGACTCCAGACCCACCATACCAAACTTGTCAGACATACCATACTGCGTAATCATGGCTCTTGCCATCTTGGTAGCCTGCTCAATATCATTGGCTGCCCCTGTGGTAATGCTGTTAAACACAATCTCTTCTGCTGCACGGCCACCGACGCACTCTACGATACGTGCCTGGATCTCTGCCTTGGTATTCAGATATTTTTCTTCCTCCGGTACATTCATCACATATCCCAGAGCGCCCATAGTCCTCGGTACAATGGTGATCTTCTGAACCGGTTCAGAATCCTTCTGAAGGGCACTGACCAGTGCATGGCCGACTTCATGATAAGAAACAATTCTGCGTTCTTCCTTGCTGAGAATCTTGTTCTTCTTCTCTTTACCCACCAGAACTACTTCCACAGATTCAAACAGATCCTGCTGGCTGACTGCGTTTCGTCCCTTTTTTACTGCAAGAATCGCTGCTTCATTAATCATATTGGCCAGATCCGATCCCACTGCACCTGAAGTAGCCAGTGCAATCGCTTCCAGATCTACGGTCTCATCCATCATCACATTCTTGGAATGTACCTTCAGGACATCGATACGTCCCTGAAGATCCGGCTTGTCTACTACTACCCGGCGGTCGAAACGTCCCGGTCTCAGCAGTGCCTGATCCAACACTTCCGGACGGTTAGTCGCTGCCAGAATCAGAAGTCCTGAGCCGCTGTCAAAACCATCCATCTCAGCAAGCAGCTGATTCAGTGTCTGTTCACGCTCATCATTGCCACCGCCAAACCGGCTGTCACGGCTTTTACCGATGGCATCAATCTCATCGATAAAGATGATACAAGGCGCATTCTTCTTTGCTTCTTCAAACAGTTCACGGACACGGGAAGCTCCCACACCCACGAACATCTCTACAAACTCAGAACCTGACAATGAGAAAAACGGCGCATGTGCTTCTCCCGCTACTGCCTTGGCCAGAAGTGTCTTACCGGTACCAGGAGGTCCCACTAACAGGGCTCCCTTCGGAAGCTTTGCTCCGATATTGCTATACTTGCCAGGATTCTCCAGGAAATCTACCACTTCCTGAAGGGACTCCTTGGCTTCATCCTGACCTGCCACATCTTTAAACGTAACGCCGGTCTCTTTCTGTGCATAGACTCTGGCTTTGTTCTTGCCGATACCCATGACACCGCCGCCTCCGCCGCCCATTCTTCTCATGGCAAATCCCATAATTACCCAGATCAGAATCAGTGGTAATACAAAAGATAAAATGCTGTACAGCAGTTCGGATGACATATCCGGGATCTCTTTCTTAAAGTCCACGCCTGCCTTCAGCAGCTTCTCAGATAAATTCGGATCGTTCACCACACCTGTATAATAGGTAAACTTCATTCCCTTCAGAGATGAGAAACCATATGGCTGCTGCTTCGGTGTGATCACATACTGGTTCGATTCTATCACAACGCTCTCTACTTCATCATTGTCCAGCATCTCCATGAACTTATTATACGTAATCTCCTGATTCGTCGTACCGTTCATCATGCTGTTAAACAATGCCATTACAATCAGCGTAATCACCGTTACAATCAAAAATATAATAATCGTCTGACCGTTTTTCGGTCCTTTCCGATTGCCCGGTCCATTATTTGGTCCATTTTGGTTATTGTCCATTTTTTTCCTCCTTAAGTGTTAAAAACACTCATTATTTAGTATAAGGATTATCCGGTCAGAAATCAATATACACTTTCGAAAAAGATTTCTTTATTTCATTAAAAAAGTATAAAAACAAAGGCACTGCCAGACAGTTTTTCCCATCCACAGTGTCTTTTTTCTACTATTATTCTACATTTTTCAGTGCCTCATCCATTGGCACCTTTTTTATCTTACAAAACTCCAGCAATGCAACCACCGCATAAGCAACCATACCTGCCCCAAACATCTGCACATAGATCATCGGATTCACCCACATGGTAATCCATCCTGAGATGCTGGACAACATCATTTCCCGAAACAATACTTCCATCACCGCACGTTCTGCCGGAAAACTCACCAACAGGCAGATTACCACCACAATGGTCGTAGACAGAATATACAGCCTGCTGATTTCCCAGTTAGTATAACCAAGAATCTTTACCATAGAAATAGACTGTGCATTTTTTTCAATAATGATCTTGGACAGCAGATAAATCAGTACTATATAGATCATGATGGCAAATCCATTTACCATTTCCATCATACTTCCCATAGATACATCCAGCTGACGGGATATCTTCGTCAGAGCATCCAGATCCACCACGGATCCTATATATTTCTTTCGGATATCCGTAATCGGCGTGTCGGAAAAATATCCGCTGTAGTAATCATCCTCCAGATCAAATGTCTCATTCAGCTTATCCCTGGACATAAAGATACAAAGTCCTGCCGTATAGTCATAGATGCCGTCCACTGTAAAGGAATATTCATCCTTTTCATATTTTTCCTTTAAAGTAATGGTGTCTCCCGGTCTGATCCTGAACTTATCCGCATAGGCACTGGAAATATAAACTCCGTCTCCCAGATCTGCTGTCACGTATTTGCTGTCCTTCTCCACTCCATACAGCAGCACCTCTTCTGACTTATACTTGCCCGGCAGGGTATTCAACGCATAGGCAGAAAACTTCTCCGCTGTCTCATTATCGGTACGCACTTCTGCATAGAACGTCAGCAGATTCAACAATTCCTCCAGCTTACTTCCTGTCATGGCTCCCATCGGTACCTGCAGCATATACTGATAATTGGCCAGCATATTTTCCTGTATCTCCGTCTGATAATGAGCTAATGTAGATGGAAGCAAGAGTCCAAACATTAATAACAGATTGGCAAACAAAATGCCGATTAAGAGCACCAGATAATTGCTCATATTCTGAAAAATGACTCTCAGCCGGAATCTCGAAAAAATCTTGATATGAGGACTCAGCCGCATGGCTCGTTTCTGTTTCTTTCCAGACAGATCCCTGCGCAGGAACTTCAGCGGAGACAGACGCAGCTTTTGCCGCAGTACGCAAAAGTTAACCACCAGCATAATCAACACCGGTACGACTGTTGTCAGTAGAAAAGCTTCTGCATTCCATACGGTCTCATAGGTTGGAAGGCTGTAGCTTCCATAATACATGGCTGCACACACATTTTTCAGTACCGTATACCCCAGCACATTTCCTGCCAGTGCCCCAGCCAGAGTGACCAGAACCGGCAATGTCATATAATGAGAGATCAGTTCCCGTCTGGTATAACCGGAAGCCCTTAAGATTCCGATCACGGCTGCTTCTTTTCGAATAGTATTGCTAATGGTGATACCAAACACAAAGGCCATAATTACCATGATGATATAAAGCAGCATAATCATCATGGCTTTATCACCGCCCATATCCTCACCGGTAAATGTAATCGCCTGATTCGTATATCTCGGCACAAAGGATTCCAATGATACAATCTTGCCAGTCTCCTCCATCAGATCTTCGGAAATCTCTTTTTCTTCCACTTCATCCGCCGGTTCCTGCTCATATTTCCAGGAATAATTGTATTGCAGTTTGTCCTGATTCAGAGTATCAAATTCCTCCGGGGTCACCACACCCACTCCGAATTTTACTGCATCGAACATAGAATCACTATTATTCTGAAACAGACAGCTGTAATCTGACAGTGCCACAAGCCCGGTGATCTTCCAGGAACGTTCCCCACCGGTGATGGTATCTCCCACCGCCAGCTGATTGTTATCAGCATACATACGATCGATGGCAACTTCCCCGGCTGCTTTTGGAAGTTCGCCTTTCATCAGGCATACTTTATTGATTTCTTCACGGTTTTTAAAAAATCGCATGGTACTTTCGTTGTCCAGTGTTGCTTCTATATAATAGTTCTCATACAGCGTAATCCCCAGCTTCTCAATATCTTCTCTCTGACTGCGGTATATCCTGTCTGCGGTGCGGAAATTGCCATCCTCTATATTGTATTTCTCGAATCCATCCTGATAAGCAAGCAGCATACTGTTGTCTGCCACCAGGAACCCGGATACAAATCCAATTGTGGCCACCATAAGCAGAAATATTACGATATATTTTCCGAATTCGCTTCGAATCTCTCTCGGAAGACGTTTGTGCAAAGGATTTTTCATAACACGTCCTCCTTACCAGTCCAGCTCATCGGCAGAAACTTTATGTTCATTCCGGTAATTTTTCCGGATCATGCCATCACGCAGCTTTACTACCCGGTCAGCCATGTCCTTAATGGCATCATTATGCGTAACCATCACAATCGTATTGCCATACTTCTGATTGACCGTCTCAATAAGCCTGAGAATTTCCTTGGATGTGTTGTAGTCCAGCGCACCGGTCGGCTCATCACACAGCAAAATATCCGGGTTCTTTACAATGGCTCGGCCAATGGCACACCGCTGCTGCTGTCCTCCGGATAATTGATTGGGCAGTTTTCGCTGATGTTCGTAAATTCCCAGTGTATGAAGCAGTTCATCCACATCCAGAGGTTGATCGCTCAGGTAAGCCCCTACCTCCACATTTTCCCGCACTGTCAGATTCGGGATCAGATTATACATCTGAAAAATATAGCCAAGATGTTTTCTGCGATAAACAGACAGCTTTTTTTCCGACATTTCTGCCAGACATTCCCCGTCAATGATCAGCTTTCCTCCATCTGCACTGTCAATTCCTCCGATAATATTCAAAAGTGTGGATTTTCCAGAACCGGAAGGCCCCAGCAGTACACAAAACTCTCCTTTTTCAATTTCCAGATCCAACCCTTTTAATACATCCACACGACTGTCTCCCGATCCAAAAGATTTTTTAATTCCCTGGATTTGTAAAAACATAAATTTCCTCCTCACTATGTTCCCTTTTTACTATCTCTCATCTAACACATGTTGTTTTTCCCTAACTCTATGTTAGTTTCAACTCACCTCATTGTCAATTGTTTTTCGTACTTTCGTGAATTTCCTGTAAAAATATCTGGTAAAAATGAACCGGTTAGTATATGATAATTACGTTGTAGAAAAATCGAGTTAATATATAAGGATAGGATGAAACATGAAAATAGGATTTGATAATGACAAATATCTGAAAATGCAGTCAGAGCACATTAAGGAACGAATCAGTCAGTTCGGTAATAAGCTTTATCTGGAATTCGGCGGCAAGCTTTTTGATGATTACCATGCTTCCCGTGTACTTCCAGGCTTTGCCCCGGACAGTAAGCTGCGTATGCTGATGCAGCTTTCCGATCAGGCGGAGATCGTGATCGTCATCAGTGCCGGTGATATTGAAAAGAACAAGATCCGCGGTGACCTGGGCATCACTTATGATTCTGATGTTCTTCGTCTGATTGACGTTTTCAAAGAACGCGGTTTATATGTGGGAAGTGTTGTCATCACACAGTATGCAGGTCAGAACAGTGCCGATGTCTTTCGCAGCCGTCTTCAGAAGCTGGGTATCAAAGTATATACCCATTATGTGATCCCTGGCTACCCGAGCAATATTCCTCTGATCGTCAGTGATGAAGGTTATGGAAAAAATGATTATATCGAGACTACCCGTCCGCTGGTTGTCATCACTGCACCTGGACCAGGAAGTGGAAAAATGGCCACCTGTCTGTCTCAGCTGTACCATGAACACAAGCGGGGCATCCATGCAGGCTATGCGAAGTTTGAGACCTTCCCGATCTGGAATATTCCACTGAAGCATCCGGTAAATCTGGCTTATGAAGCTGCTACTGCTGATCTGAACGATGTGAATATGATTGATCCGTTCCATCTGGAAGCCTATGGCGAAACAGCCGTTAACTACAATCGTGATGTTGAGATCTTCCCGGTACTGAATGCCATGTTTGAAAAGATCTCCGGTGAAAGTCCATACAAGTCCCCTACCGATATGGGTGTGAATATGGCCGGAAACTGCATCTGTGACGATGAAGCCTGCAGGGAAGCTTCCCGTCAGGAAATTATCCGTCGTTACTACAATTCTCTGAACGGACTGGTGTATGGTTCTTCTACTGAAGATGAAGTCATGAAGATTGAGCTGATCATGAAGCAGGCCGGTATCAGTAAAACAGACCGAAAGGTTGTCAATGCTGCTCTGCTGCGTAGTGAAGAGACCGAAGGTCCTGCTGCTGCCATGGAACTGAATGACGGAACCATCGTTACCGGTAAAACCACCGATCTTCTGGGTGCATCCGCAGCTCTTTTACTGAATGCACTGAAAGTACTGGCCGGTATCGACCATGAAAAGAACGTGATCTCTCCTGCTGCTATCCGTCCGATCCAGAAACTGAAGACAGAATATCTTGGAAGCCGCAATCCTCGTCTTCACACCGATGAAGTTCTGATTGCCCTCTCTACCAGTGCTGAAAATAATCCAGATGCACAGGCTGCTCTGGATCAGCTGCCAAAACTGGCCGGCTGTCAGGTACACACTAGTGTACTGCTCTCCAGCGTGGATATTAAGACCTTTAAACGTCTGTCTATCCAGTTCACTTCCGAGCCGGTATACGAAAGTAAACGAAATTTTCATTAATAAAATGAATCATTTTCATCAGAACTAATCATAAGTAAATTAGGATTTTCCATTCCTTTTTGGGGAAAAATCCGCTATAATCAGTTGCATGGTATGATTACATGCCATGCAATTTTATATTGCTATGTTGCACAATGGGGTGTAATCTTCCTTAGGAGATTACACCCTTTTTGCTGATTCAAAACAACTGTTCATACCTCACTGTCCCGCGAGGTGTTTTAGTATGTATCTGTGAAGGTACTGAACAGATACGATTTAAGGAGGAACTGATTATGCCAGTAAAATATGTATTTGTAACGGGCGGTGTTGTATCCGGTCTTGGGAAAGGTATCACCGCTGCATCTCTTGGACGTCTCTTGAAGGCCCGCGGCTATAAAGTCACCATGCAGAAATTTGACCCATATATCAATATTGACCCAGGTACCATGAACCCAATCCAGCACGGAGAAGTCTTTGTCACGGATGATGGTGCGGAGACAGACCTGGATCTTGGACATTATGAACGTTTTATCGATGAGAGCCTGACTAAGAATTCCAACGTTACCACCGGAAAGATTTACTGGTCCGTTCTTCACAAAGAGCGCCGGGGGGATTTCGGCGGAGGTACAGTACAGGTTATCCCTCATATTACAAATGAGATTAAGAGTCGTTTTTACCGCAATTACAACGAAAATGAAACTCACATTGCTATCATCGAAGTAGGCGGTACTGTGGGTGATATTGAGAGTCAGCCATTCCTGGAAGCAATTCGTCAGTTCCAGCATGATGTGGGTCGGGAAAATGCTATTCTGATTCATGTATCCTTAATTCCTTACCTGAAAGCTTCCGGCGAAATGAAAACCAAGCCTACACAGACCAGTGTCAAGCAGCTGCAGGGCATGGGAATCTGGCCTGATATTCTGGTATGCCGTTCTGAGCATCCACTGGAAGATGGCCTGAAGGAAAAAATTGCTCTGTTCTGTAACGTACCGGTCAGCCACGTTCTTCAGAATCTGGATGTGGAATATCTCTATGAAGCACCACTGGCCATGGAAGAAGAACATCTGGCTCAGGTAGCCTGTGAATGTCTGAATCTTCCTTGCCCGGAACCAGATCTGGACGACTGGAAAGCCATGGTAGAGGCACTTCGTCATCCGACTAAGGATGTGACCGTTGCTCTGGTAGGTAAATATATTCAACTGCATGATGCTTACATCAGTGTGGTAGAAGCTCTGAAACATGGTGGTATCGCAGAACATGCGACCGTTCATATTAAATGGATTGACTCCGAACAGTTAAATGAAGGAAATGTGGATGAAATGCTGGGAGATGTCAGTGGTATTCTGGTGCCTGGCGGATTCGGCGGCCGTGGTATCGATGGAAAGATCGTTGCCATTCATTATGCACGTACCCACAAGATTCCATTCCTGGGACTGTGCCTTGGCATGCAGCTGGCTATCGTAGAATATGCCCGCAATGTGGCAGGTCTGAAGGATGCACACAGTATCGAACTGGATCCAGGCACTTCCCATCCGGTGATTGCACTGATGCCAGATCAGGAAGATATCGAAGACATTGGCGGAACCCTGCGTCTGGGATCTTATCCATGTGTTCTGGACAAAACCACGAAAGCTTATGAGCTTTATGGTACCGATCAGATCGCAGAACGTCACAGACATCGTTACGAAGTCAACAATGATTACCGTAAGATCCTGACTGACCATGGTCTTACTCTCTCTGGACTGTCACCGGATGGCAGAATTGTAGAAATGATCGAGATCAAAGATCATCCATTCTTCATCGCCACCCAGGCACACCCGGAACTGAAATCCAGACCAAACCGCCCACATCCTTTATTCAGAGGATTTGTGAAAGCATCCATCGAAAAAAATTAAACCATTGGGGACGGAGTTTTGTGGCTTTTTAAGCTACAAAACTCTTTTTTCCTGACACAAGTCCGAAATCAGACTATGCTAAGGATTGCTGTTTTCATGAAAGCAGAATGGGAACTGTTATAAAATTGTATTTTATACAGAAGACTGAGTAGTATTTCCCTGACAGCATTTATGCTGTAGAATGTATCGGCGACCTGACTTCACTTCTATATTTTAGCAGAAAATATGGCATTATGCCTGATTTGCTTTTTTCTTCGTCTGTTCTGCATTATTCTGCATCTGCAGCCAGATCAGACCGATCATGAATAAAATGGTTCCTACCACGATGTAGATACTGATCTTCTCATGGAAGAACAGGACACCCCACATGATCGCAAAGATCACCATAGTACTCTGAATCAGCGGCACCATATACAATGGAACCAGTGGCAGTGCCTTAGCATTTAGATAGAAGCCCAGTCCGGTGATCACACCAAAGGCCATCATAGCAATGATGCAAGCTGCATTCGGGCGAACCTGAAGGGCGCCGTCTGCGATCTTGGGTACCAACGGGCAGAAAGAAAATACGGCAGAAAACAGGAAAATTGTCAGGTTGCTGTCGATAATATCCATCTTGTCACCGATCATCTTCTGAGCCAGTACATGTGCTCCGGCGCAGAAACCTGATACGATAAACATCAGAGTAACCAGCACGTTTTCATGTAAAAATACGGACAGGTCTTTTCCATTCCAGGAAATACACAGTACACCAACCATACATATCATAATACACAACACTTTTTTAAATGTCATTTTGTCCTTGAACAGGATCACACTGGATAAGGTCAGAAAAACCGTCTGAGCTGGCTGCGTAATAATGTTGCCGTAGGATGGTCCTAAGGTAAATCCTGTATTTTCCAGTAGATATGCCATCCATTTGCTGACTGCTCCGAACAGTATCCAGCCAATAAATATTTTGACAGCCACCTTATAATCCTTGCGAAATGGCTGTCTCAAAATTAATTTTAATAAAATCAAAAAAATAACTCCGAAAAAGAATCGGAAAAATGTCACAAATGCCGCATCAAAGTATGGACTGATCATGCGACTGCAGGTGCCGCCAAAGCTGAACATCAGGGCCACTGCAAGCAGATAAAGGTATCCCATTATTGTATTCCTCACTCAAAAACTCAAACGTGCTTTTTGCACATTTTTCAGTATAAAATATAGGAAGAAAAATGTCCAGAAAAAATGGAGAAGCACATAGTAAAATGTTACTTCTCCACCATCTTCTTATTATTTCTCTGCCGGCTTCACTGAGCGAAGTATGGAATCCATATAATGCAGCGACCCTTCATCATCTGTATTTAGCATAATCATGTAGAGTCTGTCATCATTTCCTCCAATAAAAGATGTCAGGCTGATTTCTTCCTCCGGAACAGTACAGGTCTCGCATAAAATACCATTGATCTTCATCTGCTTCACATCACTGTAACCTGCTTCCCGATAACTTTCTGCAATTGCATCACTATCCAGCTTTGTCTTATCAATCAGCGCATAATTGACAATAAGAGATACATCCTCTGATTCACATTCTGCTTTATATAAAATTCCCTGCTCTGTTTCCTCATCTGTCAGATTGTAATAATCCCAATAAGATGGAAGATAAATCTGAAATTCGTCCTCAAAGGATACCCAGGTTCCCTCATATTCAGCCTTGCTTTCGTCAAATGTATACTCTTCCACAGCATTATCCGCTTCCTTCGAGTTCTCCTGACTGTCACCGCCAATTTTTCCGGCTATAGTGCCACCTTTATCTTCTTTCTTTCCTTCTGCTGCATTTTTGGCAATTCTGGCAGCTTCTGCACTATCTTCCATCTGCTCATAAAACTCATCATCCGGTTTTGCTGTCAAGGTGATGCTGTCACATACTTCATCCAGTTCTCCCAACAGCTGATCAAATTCCGCTTTTACATCTGTATCCTTTGTATACGCCTGATAATCAGTCGGCGTGGAATAATAAAAATTCAATGCCTCTTCTTCATCGAATCCAATATACTCATATCCCGGATTATCTTTAAAATCTGTGTTTACCGAACAGCCAATCTTCAGCAATTCTCCTCCTGCGTCATAACCGTCTTTCTTATATTTCTCATAGCTGTCCTTATGATAAAAGGTAACATAGCTTTCTTCTGCTTCTACTGTTACATTCTGATACCAGTCCTCTGGCATCTCTAATTTTATGCCATTTTCAAAATAATAAACATACTTTCCGTTTTCTGCCTGATAATCATAAAAGTCTTCAAAATCACCTGCAAATGCTGTCATTGGAACGACCATCACGGCCAAAGCTGTCATTGCTGCTGTTGCTTTCTTCTTCATAACTGACATCCTCCTGTTCTGCTTCCTACTGTTTCCACGTTGCATTCGGTCTCAAATTTCTGCTTTTCTATGCTTCCATTCTATCATCCATTCTGATATGACTCAATTCTTTTCTGTAAACAGGCAGGAAGCTGAATCATAAGTTCTGCGAAACCTGCTTAATATGCAATGATCTCGTATCCGTCTTCCGTGATCAGCACCTGGATCTCCCACTGTGCGGATGGTTTGCCATCTTCGGTATAGACCGTCCAGCCGTCTTCTTCATCCTGGAAGATATCAGCACTTCCCATGTTGATCATCGGCTCGATGGTGAACATCATACCTGGTACCATCAGCATCTCTTCGCCTCGTCTGGATACGTAGCTTACCCACGGATCTTCGTGAAACTCCAGTCCTACCCCATGTCCACCGATCTCACGCACTACGGAATAACCATGTGCCTGTGCATAATCATTGACAGCCTGTCCCATGTCACCTAAAAAGCCCCATGGTTTTACTTCTTTCAGTCCCACTTCGATACTTTCTTTTGTCACTTCCACCAGTTTGCGTTTTTCTTCCGATACTTCTCCGATACAGAACATTCTGGAGGAATCCGAAAAATAGCCATTCAGAATTGTGGATACATCCACATTTACGATATCGCCTTCTTTTAATACCACTTTATCAGATGGGATTCCGTGGCATACCACTTCGTTGATGGAAGTACACACGCTCTTCGGAAATCCTTCATAATCCAATGGTGCCGGAATACCACCCCGCTTTGTAGTCTCATCATATACCCACTGATCAATCTCTTCCGTGGTTATCCCTGCTTTGATATGCTCTGCCACATAGTCCAGCACTGCAATATTAATCTTCGCGCTTTCTTTGATCGCTGCAATCTGTTCCGGTGTCTTGATCATAGAATGATCTGGCACCTCTGCTCCTTCTCTCTCAAACTGTGCAATCTTCTCATCAAATGCTTCATGGCACTTTTTATATTTTTTCCCACTGCCACACCAGCAGGCATCATTTCTTCCAAGCTTCAACTCTATTACTTCCTTTCCTTCCAGACCAGGTTCTGTCTGACTCCTCGTTTGTAAAAACTGCGAAAAGCCGGCCGTAATCACAGCCAGCTTTTTCGTTTCATTTTTTCAATTATGCATGAATTCCGGTTACTTCGTAATCCTGTGCTTCTACTGCATTTTTCAGTACGTCATCTGCCACTTCACTGCTCATGGTCACTACAGCAGTTCCGCTCTCATGACTTACCACTGCTTCTGTTACACCATCGATTGCTTCCAGAGTCTTCTTTACTCTTGCTTCGCAGTGTCCACACATCATACCTTTGATTTCCATTGTCTTTGTCATTTTGTCATTCTCCTTTTCTTCTTTTTCTATACTCTCTATATTCGAATCATTCTGTAACTTTTCCTGATGGGCATTCCCCTTCTTACTTCTGTGCTTCTTGTCTTTTCTTGCGTCGTACATGGAAAACAGGTTCAGACGCAGGGCATTACTTACCACGCAGAAACTGGAAAGGCTCATGGCCGCTGCTCCGAACATCGGATTCAGCTTCCAGCCAAATATAGGATACCACAAACCTGCCGCCAGTGGAATACCAATTATGTTATAAAAGAATGCCCAGAACAGATTCTCATGAATGTTGCGTAAGGTTGCACGGCTCAGACGGATAGCCGCCGGCACATCCAGCAGACGACTCTTCATCAGCACCACATCCGCCGCATCAATAGCGATATCTGTCCCCGCACCGATGGCAATCCCAATATCTGCACGAGTCAGAGCCGGTGCATCGTTGATACCATCACCTACCATGGCTACTTTTCCTTTTTCTTTCAGTTTCCGGACTACTTCTTCTTTTCCATCCGGTAAGACCCCTGCAATGACCTCATCCACACCAGCCTGTTTTCCGATGGCTTTTGCAGTCCGTTCATTGTCACCAGTCAGCATAACTACATGAATACCCATATTCTTCAGTTCCTGAATGGCCTGATAGCTATCTTCCTTGATGACATCTGCTACAGCAATCATGCCCAGAAGTTCCTCATCTCTTGCAAAGAAAAGAGGGGTCTTTCCTTCCTCCGCCAGACGGTCTGCCACATTCTGAATATTAGCCGGGATCTTCACTCTGTTCTCAATGAACTTCCGGTTGCCACCGGTCAGCTTTCTTCCATCCAGCGTTCCAGTCAGACCATTTCCGGCTACTGCCTCAAACTCGTCCACTGTTCTGCCAGACAGATTCTTTTCTTTTCCTCTCTGTACAATGGCTCTGGCCAGTGGATGTTCACTCTTCTGTTCCAGATCAAAAGCTGCCTGAAGCAATTCTTCTTCGCTGTGTCCATCTGCCGGAACCATATCCGTCACCTGCGGTTCTCCACTGGTGATTGTTCCGGTCTTATCCAGTGCTACCACATCGGTTTTTCCGGTTTCTTCCAGAGACACGGCTGTCTTAAACATAATACCATGTCTGGCACCCATGCCATTTCCTACCATGATCGCCACCGGAGTGGCCAGTCCCAGAGCACACGGGCAGCTGATTACCAGAACAGAAATACCTCTTGCCAGTGCAAATCCCACACTCTGTCCGGCCAGCAGCCAGATCAGGATCGTAGCCACTGCGATCGTAATAACAGCCGGAACAAAAACTCCAGATACCCGGTCCGCTACTTTAGCAATCGGTGCCTTGGTAGCTGCCGCATCACTGACCATCTGGATGATCTGAGATAAAGTAGTATCTTCTCCAACTCTGGTTGCTTCACAGCGCAGGAAGCCAGACTGGTTCAATGTTGCAGCTGATACACTGTCTCCTGTTTCCTTATCCACCGGAATACTTTCGCCGGTCAGTGCTGATTCATTCACCGCACTGGTTCCTTCCAGTATGATACCGTCTACGGGTATATTCTCTCCTGGTCGTACCACGAACTGATCTCCGATCCGTACCTGCTCGATTCCTACTTCAATCTCCACTCCGTCCCGCAGAACAGTAGCCATCTTTGGCGCAAGCTTCATCAGGCTCTTTAATGCATCTGTGGTCTTGCCCTTGGATCTGGCCTCCAGCATCTTTCCTACCGTAATCAATGTCAGGATCATGGCTGCTGATTCAAAATAAAACTCATGCATATAGCTCATCACAGCCTCTGCATCTCCTGCCATCTGTGCTCCTGTCATGGCAAACAATGCGTAAACACTGTAAATATAGGACGCACCTGATCCCAGTGCTACCAGAGTATCCATATTCGGTGATTTATGAACCACACCCTTGATTCCGTTGATAAAAAACTTCTGATTGATCACCATAATCGCTGTGGTAAACAACAATTGTACCAGCCCCATAGCCACATGATTACCATCAAAGAAAGACGGCAGAGGCCAGTTCCACATCATATGTCCCATCGACACATACATTAGTGGAATCAGAAGCACCAGGGATGCAATCAGTCGCTTCTTCATCTTTGGTGTCTCTGTGTCTTTTAGCATATCGTCATAATTCGGAGCCGATGCTGTCGCTGTTCCATTCTCTTTCTTTTTCAGTGATGCTCCATAACCGGCATCGGTCACTGCCTGGATAATGGCCTCCGGAGCAGCCGTACCCTCTACTCCCATGGAGTTTGTCAGCAGGCTGACTGAACAGGAGGTCACACCCGGCACCGCCGAAACAGCTTTTTCCACACGGGAACTGCAAGCTGCACAGCTCATTCCTGTTACCTGATATTGTTCCATTTTCTTCACCTTCCTTATATTACTTCATCAGTTTCGGCAATACATCTACCAGTTCCTGAATGACTTCATCATGCCCTTCCCGGATATTCTCTGCCACACAGGTCCCGATGTGATTCGCCAGCAGTTTCTTATTAAAACTGTTCAATGCTGCATTAATCGCTGACACCTGAACCAGAATATCGATACAGTAAGCATCCTTCTCCAGCATTCCCTGAATGCCCCGCACCTGCCCTTCGATCCGCTTCAGGCGGTTCATCAGATCCCGATATTCTTTGTCAGACCGCTCTTTATGTTTTTCACAGCAGCAACAGACTTCTTCTTTTTTATCTTCTCCCATTTTTCATCTCCTGTTAAATCATTGCTTTTCACAACAGCATTATCATACCCCTGCGGGGTATTTTTCTTTACAGTTTGTAATATATACCCCCATAGGGTATTTGTCAATGCTTAGATACAAATTTTATAAAAAAAACACTGCATAGTATTTCTCTACTACCATGCAGTGTTCTTGATCGTTCTTATATTCTTACAATGCTTTTTTGATGGCGTTCATCAGTTCCTCATAGGTCTCATAAGCCTGCAGTTCCGGATGCTCTGCCTTGATCTCCGGTGTACTGCGGAATAAGAATCCAGCCTTGCTTGCTCCGATCATCCCCAGATCGTTGTAGCTGTCTCCGCTGGCAATTGTCTCAAATCCAATGGACTGTAATGCCTTTACCGTGGTCAGCTTGGTTTGGTCTACACGCATACGAAAACCAGTAATCTCTCCGTTCTCTGCCACTTCCAGTGTATTGCAGAAAATCGTCGGCCAACCCAGCTTCTTCATCAGCGGCATGGCAAACTGTTCAAAGGTGTCACTGATGATGATCACCTGCGTCATAGAACGTAGTTCATCCAAAAATGCTTTTGCTCCTGGTATCGGCTCAATCTTCTCAATCGTCTGCTGAATCTCCTTCAGCCCCATTCCATGCTGCTTTAATACATCCAATCTGTACTTCATCAGCTTGTCATAATCCGGTTCATCCCTGGTTGTCTTCTCCAACTCCGAAATACCACTTTCTTTTGCAAACTCAATCCATATTTCCGGTACCAGAACACCTTCCAGATCCAAACATACAATATTCATAATCTTTCGCCTCCAGCTTTCTCATTTTCAGACACGTATTCGTTAATTTCTATCCTACAACACCTGTTTTCATTCGTCAAATCCTTTTCCGGAAAACATCATAAAAAAAGATCACAGCACCTGTTCTGAAAACAGACACCATGATCTCTTTTTTACTTTTCGACTGCTGTTGTCGCGCCGAATATGGTATGACGATACTTGCTCAGTGCTCCGTAAAGAATCATTCCCAGCACACCGCAGGAAATCACTTCACCAATTCCGACTGTCAGCATCATAAACGGGATCGGCAGATTTACTCCATATCCATAATAAAGAGTAAACGGAACGATCAGGGCATTTGCCACAATCGGAGGTACCGGAGCCAGCCACTTACTGCTATTTCGCAGCTTGTAGGTAAATACTGCACCGATCAGTGTTGCAATACTTCCAAAGATCACATCCATCAGAATTGCTCCTCCCAGGAAGTTGGAAATGATGCATCCCACAAACAGACCCGGAATCGCTGCCGGTGTAAATACAGGTAAAATCGTCAGGGCTTCTGAAATGCGCACCTGCACCTCTCCAAAGCTGAATGCTGCAAATACAGTGGTCAGCACTACATACACTGCTGCAATTGCTGCAGCCTGTACCAGAAATAAAGTACCTTTGTTTTTCATATTCTCTTTTCTCCTTTAGTTTTGTTTTACGAGTGGAAGGTCACGAACACTCGGCACATTTATAGGCGGTGACCGCCTTGCAAGCCCTGTACGACCTTGTTTTTGTGGGCTTACAACGTGTGTGAGTATAACATAGTACTCACAAAAAAGCAAGCCCCGAATCTCTTCAGAGCCTGCTTTGTTTCTTACTTTTTCTCTTATTTGCAGAGTTCTTCTGCCATGGCGTCCAGCTGCTGAAGATTTTCTTCTTTTACTGCTGACATAATGGTGCAGCTGTTTTCCAGCCATGTGATATCTTTGCTCTTTTCAAATTTTGCACGAATGACTTTTCCTGCCATTGGTGCCCAGGAACCATTCTCAATAATACCAATCGTACGATTCTGATAGTTACGTTCTACCAGTTCTTCTACGAAGGTTCTCATAAATGGGAATGCTTCTCCGTTATAAGTCAGGGAAGCCAGCACCAGCTTGCCATAACGGAAGGAATCTTCTACTGCTTCTGCCATATCGCAGCGTGCCAGATCAAAGAGAGATACCTTCGGGCAGCCTTTTTCTTCCAGCTTCTGTGCCAGAATCTCTGCTGCTTTCTTTGTATTTCCATAAACTGAAGCGTAAGCAATGACAACACCTTCTGATTCTACTTTATAAGAAGACCAGATATCATATTTTTCAATATAATGTCCCAGGTTCTCTGTCAGAACAGGTCCATGAAGCGGGCAGATGATCTGAATATCCAGTGCTGCAGCCTTCTTCAGTAAAGTCTGTACCGGTGCACCATACTTTCCTACGATACCGATATAGTAACGACGTGCTTCGCAATCCCAGTCTTCTTCCACATCCAGTGCGCCAAACTTTCCAAATCCGTCTGCGGAAAACAGTACTTTTTCTGTGCTCTCATAGGTAACCATGACTTCTGGCCAGTGTACCATCGGTGCAAATACAAAATTCAGTACATGCTTTCCAAGTTCCAGTGTTCCGCCGTTCTTTACTTCCAGCTTCTGATCCTTCAGATCCATCTCAGGGAAGAAATTTGCCATCATGCCAAAAGTCTTCGCATTTGCTACAACGGTAGTCTCCGGGTATGCTTTCATGAAATTGCAGATATTCGCTGCATGATCTGGCTCCATATGCTGTACTACCAGATAATCCGGCTTCCTTCCATCCAGAACTTTAGCAACATTTCCCATCCATTCTTCTGTAAAATGGATATCTACTGTATCCATCACTGCAATCTTCTCATCCATAATTACATAAGAATTGTAAGCCATACCATTCGGCACATCATACTGTCCTTCAAACAGATCCACCTGGTGATCATTCACTCCTACATAAAAAATACTATCTGTAATAAACATAGGTCTTCTCCTCCGTTCGTAGCGTAACTATTTATTTTCCATTTTCAATCGCCATGCCCTCATTGTAGCACAGGCACTCACTTTCTTCAATGTACTTTTCTTTTATATTTCCGTAAAAGAAAATCGTTCTTTTGTGCCGGTAGCATCCACATCATAGACCAGTGTTCCATCCTTCAGTTCCTGCTTCTCCCAGGTCAGTTCCTGATCCTTCACCTTGCTCCGGATCCAGGCATCTGTATCTTCTGTCTCAATCTCTTCGATAAAAATATCCCGCATCTGGTTGTTAGCACATTCATTAAAAATCTCCCATACTACCTCATAGCTCTTTTTCATGCCTGTTCCCCACTCTTTCTGTACTTCTTTACGGTCTGATGGAAAATATTGCGTATCTTGGACTTACGTTCGGTACCGTATCCTTTAAATCCCTTGACACGGTTCAAAGCTGCACGATGACCGCTGCCCATGCGCTTTGTCACACGTTCCAGACTTTCTCTGATAAAACGAAGTCTTTCCTCTGCCAGACGATCGCTGGCTGCCTGTTTCTTTTCCTCCAGAGCCTCTCCTGCTGCCTGACTCCTCTGCTGCACGGTACTGACGAACTGCTCCATATGCTGGTTCAGTGCTTCTTCCATAGCTGCTACATTCCGTTCAAATCCAGTCAGTGCAGATACGGTCAGTGTGGCATCTGCTGCCAGCAGAGCCATGAAAATCAACGAAAACAACTCCATCAGAATCGGAGTAATCCATGTCGTAGCATCCCTGGTGACCGGTGCGATCACATAGATAACCAGCAGCCCTGCCACACCAAATCCTACCGAAGCCGGAAAGCAGACTCTTCCGTTGATATTCAGTGGCACATCACTATAATCCCACCAATATGCATGAAACAGCTTCTCCAGCCCCCAGGAAGTTACATACTCCAGTACAATGCTTCCAAAAAACGCTACCAGAAATACCTGCCACCAGGTATAACTGATCTCACCCTGATTCTGACTGGTAAACCAGTCCATTAATGCCATAATCGTTGCTGCTCCTACTCCATAGATCGGACAGACCGGACCATACAGAAAGCCTCTGTTCTGCCAGGATCCGCTCTTCACGGTGCAAAAAATGGATTCATAAATCCAGCCCATGCAGCTGAATATGACAAAATATACAAAATACTTACTGATCCACATATGATTCTTCCCCTTACTGTCGGTTTTGGTTACTGCCATCATTCTAACACAGGCAAATCCTTCTTTACAAGTTCCAACATTCTTCCTGGCTTTTCCAGGATTCCCATAAATACAGGCTTTCCGACTGTCAAGTAGAAAAACCCGCTATTTTTTTCTCCGATTTTTAGTAATTATTTTCCTTTTCATTTCCTGTATAATGAGTTATCATAGTACTCGGGCACCAGATATTGTGTTTGCATAATATAATTAAAACTATATCTGGTTGCCAGAGCAGAGCTTTTTCTGTTAGAGTTTTGCCCTTTATTTTAAAGCATTTTATTCTGTCCGGTCTGTCCATGGCAGAATATTTTCTTGATTAACATAAGTTTTTTAGATCTGAGGGGTAATTATGAGTACAACTATCACAACCAATGTTATTAAACGAAATGGAGAAGAGGTTCACTTCGATCTGGATAAAATCGTGAACGCTATTAAAGCAGCGAATAACGAAGTAGACCGCCTGCATCAGCTGAATGATTATCAGATTATGGCCATTGCTGATACCATTTCACAGCAGATTCATCGGATGACCCATGCGGTGAACGTGGAAGATATCCAGGATATGGTAGAGACCGGTATCATGGAGATGCGTGGGTATGAGGTAGCACAGAAGTATGTCCGCTACCGCTACAAGAGAGAGCTTTCCCGGAAAAGTAATACCACTGACAATGGTATTCTGGCACTGATTGACCATATGAATGAAGAAGTCAAGCAGGAAAATTCCAATAAGAACCCGGTGATCAACTCTACCCAGAGAGATTATATGGCTGGTGAAGTCAGCAAGGATCTGACCCGCCGCGTTCTGCTTCCGGAAGATATTGTGAAGGCACACGAAGAAGGTATTATTCATTTTCATGATTCTGATTATTTTGCTCAGAAAGAGCATAACTGCGATCTGCTGAATCTGGAGGATATGCTTCAGAATGGTACTGTCATCAGTGAAACTATGATTGAGAAGCCACACAGCTTCTTTACTGCCTGTAACGTTACCACACAAATTGTTGCACAGGTAGCCAGCAACCAGTATGGCGGACAGTCTTTCACCTTGTCTCATCTGGCACCTTTTGTCGATATCAGCCGCCAGAAGCTGCGTAAAGCGGTTATCGCAGAGCGTACCGAATGTGGTGAGTCTCTGGATGAGACGATTATCAACAAGATTACCGAACGCCGTCTTCGTGAAGAAGTCAAGAGCGGTATCCAGACGATCCAGTATCAGCTGATCACTCTGATGACCTGTAACGGTCAGGCTCCTTTCGTTACGATCTTCATGTATCTGGATGAGGTTCCGGAAGGGCAGACCAGAGATGATCTGGCTATGATCATTGAAGAAGTACTGATCCAGCGTATGCAGGGTGTGAAAAATGAAAAGGGTGTATGGATTACTCCTGCATTCCCAAAGCTGATCTACACACTGGATGAGGACAATATTACCGAAGATTCCAAGTACTGGTATCTGACAGAGCTGGCTGCAAAATGTACTGCCAAGCGTATGGTTCCGGATTATATTTCTGCCAAGATCATGCGCGAGCTGAAGAACGGCAATGTCTATACCTGTATGGGATGCCGCTCTTTCCTGACAGTGGAAGATTCTCAGCGCAATCCGGATGGCAGCCACAAGTTCTACGGCCGTTTCAATCAGGGCGTAGTTACCCTGAATCTGGTAGATGTAGCATGTTCATCCGATGGTAATATGGATAAATTCTGGAAGATTCTGGAAGAACGTCTGGAGCTCTGCCACCGTGCTCTGCGCTGCCGTCATGAGCGTCTGCTTGGCACCGTATCCGATGTGGCACCTATCCTGTGGCAGCATGGTGCACTGGCCCGCCTGAAAAAGGGTGAGACCATCGACAAATTATTATACAATGGTTATTCCACCATCTCTCTTGGCTATGCCGGCCTTCATGAGATGTGTGTATGTATGACTGGCCACTCTCACACTGCACCGGAAGGACATGACTTTGCCCTTGCTGTCATGCAGAAGCTGAATGACAAGTGTAAGGAATGGAAAGAGGCCGAGAACATCAGCTATTCTGTTTACGGTACTCCACTGGAATCTACTACTTACAAGTTCGCCAAGTGCCTGCAGAAGCGTTTTGGCATTATCCCAGGCGTTACCGATAAGAACTATATCACCAACAGCTATCATGTACATGTCGCAGAAAAGATCGATGCCTTTAACAAACTGAAGTTCGAGTCGGAATTCCAGAAGCTTTCTCCTGGCGGAGCCATCAGTTATGTGGAAGTACCGAATTTGCAGACCAACATTCCAGCTGTTCTGTCTGTGATGAAGTTTATCTATGAGAACATCATGTATGCTGAGCTGAATACCAAGAGTGACTACTGCGAGAACTGTGGCTACGATGGTGAGATCAAGATCGTGACCGATGATTCCGGCAAACTGGTCTGGGAATGCCCAAACTGCGGCAACCGTGATCAGGCAAAGCTTTTTGTAGCAAGAAGAACCTGCGGATATATCGGTACTCAGTTCTGGAATCAGGGACGTACACAGGAGATCAAAGACCGAGTGCTTCATATGTCCTGTGGAACGTGTGAGTAAGTTTCCCGAAAAACGAAAAAAAGGATTCGATCAGATCGGATCCTTTTTTTAGGAGATCTAGCGCTCACTTACAAGGAGGTATTTAAGTATGTATGTTGGCGAAATCATGAAAGCGGACTGTGCAAACGGAACCGGTACCAGGGTATCTGTCTTTGTATCCGGCTGCCTGAATCATTGTAAAGGATGCTTCCAGCCACAGACCTGGGACTTCCATTATGGAATACCGTTTACGCAGGAACTGGAAGATATGGTACTAAACGAGCTTTCCGAATCTTATTATGAAGGCCTGACCATTCTGGGTGGCGAGCCCTTTGAGCTCCAGAACCAGCCAGATGTTCTGGCTTTGATTCTCCGGGTCAAGAAAGAACTTCCAGAAAAAAATATCTGGATGTACACCGGATATACCTATCATCAGGATCTGGTACCGGGCGGCTGCCGTTATATCCCAGATGTGACAGACACAATTCTGGATCATATCGATGTTCTGGTAGACGGCCGGTTTGTAGAAGAGAAAAAGAATCTTTCTTTATACTTCCGCGGTTCCGAAAACCAGCGGATCATTGACATGAAAAAGACACGTGCCGGGAATGAAGTTATATTGATACCATTTCCATAAACATTTACAGGATCTGAAAAATATCAGATCCTGTTTTTTTGGGAGTATCCCAAACAGGTACCTGACAGACAAGCCCAGCTCTTTCACAAAACTATGTGAAAGAGCTGGGCTTGTCTTGTAGTTATCATGAAATAGCTTTTTACTCTGTCTCTGCTTCTGTAAACTTTTCTTCTGCACTTTCTATTTCTGTAGATGTCTCTTCTTCTCTGCCAAGGTTCTCGCTGCAGAACAGTTCGATACAGTTATCCATCATTTTGTCATCATAGTCTTTAGAAATAGCTGCTGCATTCCAGTATACGCAGTTCCCTTCAAACCAGCTTTTCCAGTTTCTCTGCGATACTAATTGACTCCATGATGTTCCCTTCGGTTTTGCACCAACCTGAGGTGTCTTTATCGTGGAGTAGATTACTCTGCTACTTCCTGTCTTTCCGGGGACAATCTGATTTCTTTTCACATCCTCCCGGCCACGATTTTCACTCACTTCTTACTTTCCGGGGACATAACCTGAAAAGGGCGTAAGTTCCTGGCACAAAAGCCAGAAACTTACGCCCTTATAGCCTCTATTATCCAGAAGGGATACAAATGGTCCAGTAGCTACACGAACTGATTCCGCTGTGCATCGTATTCGTAGTCGATGCCTGCCAGCTTCTTTACCAGGTCTTCCTGATCTACTTCCAGTCCTTCTGCCAGGGCTTCCAGACTTGGATAGAAGTCTCTCAGCTGTGTATTTACGTAACTTAATAATATCATTGGATCTTTTGGTATCATGCCTGCTCCTCACCATGCTCGATTCTGGTGACCAGTGCTCCATCCTGCGCATCAATCACGATCGTGTCGCCGCCTCGTACTTCTCCGGACAGGATCTCTCTGGCTGCCAGTGTCTCTACGTTTTTCTGAAGGAATCTCTTCAGCGGACGTGCGCCATACATCGGCTCATAACCACCTTCAATGACGAAGTTCTTACCGGCTTCTGTCAGCTTCAGGGAAATCTCCTGCCCGGTCAGTCTCTCATTGATTTCATCCATCATCAAGTCAATGATATGACCAATGTTATCTTTTGTCAACGGCTTGAACATAATGATCTCATCCAGACGGTTCAGGAATTCTGGTCTGAAATGTGCACGCAAGTCATTCATCACCATCTTTTCTGCTTCTTCTGAAATCTCACCGTTGTCATTGATACCATCCAGCAGATACTGAGAGCCAATATTGGATGTCATGATCAGAATGGTATTCTTAAAGTCTACCGTACGTCCCTGTGAATCGGTAATACGTCCGTCATCCAGTACCTGAAGCAGTACGTTAAAGACATCCGGATGTGCCTTCTCGATCTCATCAAACAAAACTACGGAATATGGTTTTCTACGAACTGCCTCTGTCAGCTGACCGCCTTCTTCATAGCCTACATATCCTGGAGGAGCTCCGATCAGTCTGGATACGGAATACTTCTCCATGTACTCACTCATATCGATACGTACCATATTCTGTTCATCATCGAACAGACTCTGTGCCAGTGCCTTCGCCAGCTCTGTCTTACCAACACCGGTAGGTCCCATGAACAGGAAGGAACCGATTGGCTTGCCAGGATCTTTGATACCGGCCTTGGATCTCAGGATCGCATCTGTTACCTTCTGCACACCATCGTCCTGACCAACGACTCTCTTGTGCAGTTCTTTATCCAGATTCAGGATCTTGCTTCGTTCACTCTCAGTCAGCCTGGCTACCGGAATACCAGTCCATCTGGAAATGATCCTGCTGATCTCCTCTTCTGTTACACTTTCATGTACCAGGGAAAGATCTTTATTCTTTACCTTCTCTTCTTCGATCTTCAACTGCTGCTGCAGCTTCGGCAGTTCTCCATATTGAAGTTCTGCTGCCTTATTCAGATCATAATTTCTCTTTGCCAGCTCGATGTCTTTATTCATCTGCTCGATCTGCTCACGCAGCTTTGACAGATTCTCTACTGAATTCTTCTCATTATCCCACTTTGCCTTCATATTGGCAAATTCAGCCTTCAGTTCAGCCAGCTCCTTTTGAAGTACCTCCAGACGGTCAGCACTCAGATGATCTGTCTCCTTCTTCAGGGCTGCCTCCTCGATCTCCATCTGCATGATCTTACGGGACAGCTTATCCAGCTCTGTCGGCATGGAATCCAGTTCCGTCTTGATCAGGGCGCAGGCTTCATCCACCAGGTCGATAGCTTTATCTGGAAGGAAACGATCGGAAATATATCTGTGTGACAGGGTTGCTGCCGCTACCAGTGCACTGTCTGTGATCTTCACGCCATGATATACCTCATAACGATCCTTCAGTCCACGCAAGATAGAGATGGTATCCTCTACGGTCGGTTCATCTACCATGACCGGCTGGAAACGACGTTCCAGAGCCGGATCCTTCTCAATGTACTTCCGGTACTCATCCAGTGTGGTAGCACCGATACAATGCAGCTCACCACGAGCCAGCATAGGCTTCAGCATATTGCCCGCATCCATGGCACCATCTGTCTTACCTGCACCAACAATCAGATGCAGCTCATCAATAAACAGGATGATCTCACCTTCGCTGTTCTTCACATCCTCCAGGACTGCTTTCAAACGTTCCTCAAACTCACCACGGTACTTGGCACCTGCTACCAGTGCTCCCATATCCAGTGAGAAAATCTTCTTATTCTTCAGGCCTTCCGGTACATCTCCACGTACAATACGCTGTGCCAGTCCTTCTACTACTGCCGTCTTACCAACACCAGGTTCACCGATCAGAACCGGGTTGTTCTTTGTCTTCCTGGAAAGGATCCGAACGACATTACGAATCTCGGCATCTCGTCCGATGACCGGATCCATCTTCTGCTGACGTGCCTTCTCCACCAGCTCCTGTCCATATTTGCTTAAGGTATCATAAGTAGCTTCCGGATTATCCGAAGTCACTCTCTGATTGCCCCTTACGGTAGACAGAGCCTGCAGGAAACGTTCACTGGTAATCCCATATTCACGAAACAGCTCTTTCACTGTTCTGCTTGGATGATGAATCATGGCAAGGAACAGATGCTCTACTGAGACATATTCGTCTCCCATGTTCTTCGCCTCATCCTCTGCTGTGATCAGCACCTGATTCAGATCATTACCGATATATGGCTTACCACCGGATACCTTGGTTCTCTTCTCAATGGCAGATTCTACGCTGTTGGCAAAATACTGCGGCTGAATCTCCATCTTCTCAATCAGTTTCTTAATCAGACTGTCTTCCTGATTCAACAATGCATACAGCAGATGCTCCTGTTCTACTTCCTGATTGCCGAACTGATATGCGATCTTCTCCAGATCATTCACTGCCTGTAATGACTTCTGTGTAAATTTATTAATATTCATAACTGTCACCTCCTGCTGTCGGAATGTTCTATCAAATTTAAGTAATAACAAACAAATATCTGCATTTCATTATCTGTTCTATAACTACTATAACACAAGTTTTTAAAAAAGCAAGTACTTTTTTTATTTTTTTAAAGTACTCGCTTTTTTAATTTACAGTTCTTCCACAGCTTCCATGCTGCCATCACCTGCTCCGGCCTCTCCGCCTGATGCAGCGCCGGAAGGATCCGGCGTTACTGTTGTGCCGCCATCTCCGCTGCTGTCTCCTGAGGTATCCGGCGTAGAAGTGTCCGGTGTGAAAGACGTATCTGGTGTGGAAGACGTATCCGGTGTGGAAGACGTATCCGGTGTGGATGTGTCCGGTGTATAGGACGTATCTGGTGTGGATGTATCCGGCGTATAGGATGTATCCGGCGTATAAGACGTATCCGGCGTATAAGACGTATCTGGTGTATAAGACGTATCTGGTGTATAAGAAGAATCTGGCAGTTCACTGACAAAGTCTTCTTCGTAGTATTCGTCTTTTCCGTTCCGGTTTTCACTCTCTTCGCTCTCTGTTTCTTCTACCTCTCTGGCTTCAGATTTATCTTTATAGGTATGTGCCAGACCTTTCAGAATCGTCTCCAGTTCTTCATCTGTCACCACCTGTTTTTTACAGAGTTCCCGGTATGTCATCACATCATCACGGAAATCTTCCCAGTAGTCTTCATGTTCTGTATAATATATCGGGCAGTCTTTTCCAGTCACATCATGGTGACGGATGATCTGTTCTCTGCCCAGATTGTAAGTCTCCGTCAGATATGCCGTCAGCTTCACCAGCGAAATATACGTATCCTTCAGGAATTCTCCTGTGGTATCCATGTGACAGTTTTCAATGGAAATTGACTCGTGGTTCTCCTGGTTCGATGCATAGGCTACTTCCCCGTCCGGTACACACTGAATGATTTCCCCTTCCAGTCCAACCACGTAGTTAGCACTCATATAACAGTTCTGAAGATCCTTCAGACTCTCGAAATAATCATGATTCTCCTGTGCCGTTGTCTTAGGATTGCCCAGATAATGAATGACTATGTATTTGATTCCGTCTGTCTTCTCTCCGGGTCTGGAATAATCATTCACCGTAAGCAGCTGTTCAGACACATCCGGCTTTGGTACTTCATAGTTTACCTGCTCTGTTTCACTTGTTTTTTCCGTTTCACTCTCTGTTTCCTGTTGCATATCCATTTTTTCCTCTGCCAGATTCATAGCTACCGTCACCCCGGTTGCAGAAATCACTACAACCAGCAGCAGCAGCCAGAACAGCAGTCTGCCAATTTTTCTTTTCTTCATTTCTCTTTCTCTTCTTTTGTTTTCTTATTTCTGCGGAAGTTCCGCTTCTATATCGGTCAGTTCTTCCAAGAGCTTTAGCGCCCGTTCGTATTTGGCCCGGCGCCTCTGGTCTTTTTCTGTAGGATTGGGTATTCTGGAAATATCCATATTATGCATCAGATCTGCACGTTTCACCACTGCTGCCATCGTATTTCCTGCTACTCTTCGGATATAATCCAGATAGGCCTCATCATTCCCATCCTCATGGGTAAGAACAAGGATCGCATCTACGATTCTTTCAGGGAATCCTTCCCGTCTTAAGTCCTCTGCAGTTATTTCACTGTCTTCCAGCGTATCATGCAGCATGGCAACAATCTTCAGTTCCGTGGTATCTACCTGGGATGCCACATACAACGGATGCTCAATATACGGATTCCCGCCTTTATCCGTCTGTCCCTTGTGTGCTTCCTGTGCAATCCATATTGCCTTTTTATATAAGCTTTCCAGATTTTCCATCATTTTTTAAAATCTCCCATAACGGTTTCCCAGTTTCTACAGCCAGCTTCTTTGCACTCTCATATTCAGGGTAATCCCGGTATCCATCTTCCAGTATCACACGCTTCACCTGAAGTTCTCCGTAAGCAGTCGGCACCACAGCCTTCTCTCTCTTCAGAATTCTTCTCTGATCCAGATGCCTGCGAATCCCAATGGTCGTTGTGTGCAAAAAGATCAGTCTCTCCATCTTTTCTGTATCTTCCGGTCTTGCCAGTACCGTCAGGCACCATGCAGGGCGGTTTTTTTTCATAAAAATCGGTGTATAAAAAGCATCCAGCGCACCGTTTTCCATCAGGATCTCCATTGCTGCTCCCAGCATCTCTCCGGTGCAGTCATCCAGATTGGTCTCCAGCACCATGATCTCATCCTGTTCCGTATAGTTATCAGAAACAGTCTCCTGATATCCCAGCGTCACCTTCAGCAGATTCGGGATCTTCAGGATCTTCGTTCCGGCTCCCCATCCCATTTTATCAATAGTCATCACTGGCATAGTGCCAAAGGAATCTGCCAGTTCGGATATGATCGCTGCTCCCGTTGGGGTCACCAGCTCAGTATCCACATCAATCTGGCGAATCAGCACATCCGATTCTGCAAAGATTTCACATACTGCCGGCACCGGCACTGATAACATTCCGTGCTGGCAATGGACAAAGCCATGCCCGTCCTGTACTACGGAAGCGCAGATACGATCTGGCTTCAGCATCGTGATCAGGATCGCACTTCCCACAATATCCACAATCGAATCCACAGCGCCTACTTCGTGGAACTGTACTTCTTCCATATCCCTGTGATGTACCTTAGCCTCTGCTCTGGCCACTCTGGTAAAGATGCGAAGGGAAAGATCCTTCACTTCTTTTGACAGCTCACTGTTCTGAATCATCTGACGGATATCCCGGAAACTCCGGTGAAAATGTCCGTGTCCATGATCGTGACTATGATCATGCGTATGTTCGTGATCGTGTTCATGCGTATGATCATGAGCCTGCTCCTGTCCGGTCAGAATCACATTCACATGTGTTGCTGTTATGGCATTTCTCTGAGTTGTCTCAAAAGCGATCTCATATCCTTCCAGATGAAGTTTTTCCAGCTCTGCCAGGAACACTTTCTTATCTGCACCCAGGTCAAGCAATGCACCAAGAGTCATATCTCCACTGATTCCTGCGCTACAGTCAAAATACAATATTTTTTCTCTCACTTATCTTCCTCCCGTTTTCCAGTCAGACAGTTGATGCTGTGCGCCATATAGCCGGCACCGAATCCATTATCAATGTTCACCACACTGGTTCCGCTGGCACAGCTGTTCAGCATAGCCAGAAGTGCTGTCATACCGCCCAGGTTGGCTCCATATCCCACCGAAGTTGGCACTGCAATCACAGGCTTATCCGTCAGTCCGCCAATCACAGAAGCAAGTGCTCCCTCCATTCCGGCCACTGCTACAATCACACTGGCACTTTCGATAATATCCAGCCTGGCAAACAGTCTGTGAATCCCGGCCACGCCTACATCGCAGACCTCTTCGACTTCATTTCCAAGGAATCTGGCAGTCTGTGCCGCTTCCCTGGCCACCGGAAGATCTGAGGTACCGGCACAGGCCACCAGAATCTTTCCTCTATTCAGTGGGAATGGCTCTGGCTGATACACCATAATCTGGGACATTTCATCATACTCCAGTTCCGGGCACACCTCTCTGGCAGCTTCATATTTTTCCCTGCTGCATCTGGTTCCAAGGATATGCTTCTGTCCGTGTTCTCTCATATTCTGCACAATCCCCCGCACCTGTCCTGCGGTCTTGCCGGCACAGTAGATCACTTCTGGCACACCGGTGCGTTCTTCCCGTTCATAATCAATGTTGGCATACTCCAGTTCCTGCTTTTCTTCTCCATTTTGCAGCAGCTGCTCTGCCTCTTCTACGGTAATCTCCTTTTTTTCCAATCTTCGTAAAATGTCTGTTGTATTCAAATCTGTGTCACTCTTTTCTGTTTTTGTTCTATGCAGGGTAAGACACCGGTCACGGTGTTGTCCGCACCTTTTTCAGCAGCGCAATCTCTGCTGCATAGCCGACATCGTCATTCGGTGTCTCCAGTATAAATGGAAGTTCCTTTAAAACTGGATGATTGATGACTCCCGCCAGTGCTTCCAGTCCGATCTTTCCCTCTCCGATTCTGGCATGACGATCCTTATGGCTGCCTCGTTCATTCATACTGTCATTCAGATGAACAGCCTTCAGGCGTTCCAGTCCGATCACCCGGTCAAACTCATCCAGTACCCCGTCCAGATCTCCGGCAATATCATAGCCGCCATCCCATACATGACAGGTATCCAGGCAGACACCCATCTTGTCCTGAAGCTCTACACGATCCAGAATTGCCCTGATCTCTTCAAAGGTTCTTCCCACTTCACTGCCTTTTCCGGCCATGGTCTCCAGAAGAACCGTGGTTGTCTGTTCCTGTGTCAGGACTTCATTTAACATCTGTGCTATATAATCGATCCCCACATCGACTCCCTGCTTCACATGACTGCCCGGATGGAAATTATAATAATTCCATGGTGTATATTCCATACGCTTCAGATCATCCGCAAAGGTATTCTTTGCAAATTCTCTTAACGCCGGATCCGCAGAGCAGGGATTCAGGGTATAAGGCGCATGGGCCACCAGCTTCTGAATCTGATGTTCTGTTGCATACTGCAAAAAAGCTTCCACATCCTTCGGATCTATTTCTTTTGCTTTTCCTCCTCTGGGATTGCGTGTAAAAAAAGCAAAGGTATTCGCTCCCAGTTTTACAGCCATTTTTCCCATGGCTTCATATCCTTTTGCGGAAGAAAGATGATTTCCAATCTTAAACATGTCATTTCTCCGTTTTCCAAAATTCATTTTCATCAAAAAAACTATTTGCAGTATAGCATGAAAAAGGAGTACTGTTCAATGGCAGTACTCCTGTTTTTTTACTTTACCTCAATTAATTCGTACTCATCGGTACCCAGACCAAGCTTCTTGGCATGCTCAATACAGCTTACCCAATTGGTATCTGGATGACTCATATGGAAATGATCATGGTGTTTACTTTCTTCCTCATGTTCTTTCACATGCTCTTCCAGTACACTTCCATGGATCACCGGCTGCGCATTTACTGCATCTGCACAGGCCTTGTCCAGTGCTACCGGGTCAAAGGATGCAAACATACCTACATCCGGTACAATAGGAAGGTCATTTTCTGCATGACAGTCACAGTTCGGAGATACATCCATAACCAGACTGATATGGAAAGCCGGACGATTGTTGATGACTGCTTTTGAATATTCTGCAATCTTGCAGTTCAGGATATCATTCGCCTCATCGCTGGCTGCCAGAACAGCATCCTTCGGACAGACTCCGATGCAACGTCCGCACCCTACGCACTTGTCATGATTGATAGATGCCTTCTTGTCTGTCACAACAGCTGCGCTGTGTGCACAGATTCTGGAGCAGGCTCCACATCCGATACAAAGTTCCTGGTCTACATGTGGCTTTCCGGCACTGTGCATCTCCATCTTACCGGCACGGGAACCACATCCCATACCAATGTTCTTCAGCGTGCCACCAAATCCGGTTGCTTCATGTCCCTTAAAATGTGTCAGTGTAAGGAATACATCCGCATCCATAATGGCGCGTCCGATCTTCGCTTCTTTTACATATTCGCCGCCTTCTACCGGTACCAGAACGTCATCTGTTCCCTTCAGTCCATCGCCAATCAGGATATGGCATCCAGTCGTATATGGTGTAAAGCCATTCAGATAAGCACTCTCGATGTGATCCAGTGCATTCTTACGGCCACCTACATACAGCGTATTGCAGTCTGTCAGGTATGGTTTTCCACCCAGTTCTTTTACAATATCTGCAATGGTTCTGGCATAGTTTGGACGAAGAAATGCCAGATTGCCAGGTTCACCGAAATGAATCTTGATCGCTACATACTTATTCTCAAAATCAATGTTCGCAATACCGGCTTTTTTTACCAGTTTCGTCAATTTCAGCTGCAGATTGGTATTCGTCCCGGTACGCAGATTGGTGAAGTATACTTTTGATGCTTCCATATTAATAATCTCCTTTTATTATTTTTCTTTATTGTAAGAGCTGCTCCGAATTGTGTCAAATATAAATATCCGGACAGACCTTTTTATTTTATTTTTCCGGTCCTGCCAGATTCCGTTCAATGGCTTCCTGCTGGTTGATGATATGCGTTCTCATCACCTGTCCGGCTTTTTCTTTGTCCTTTTTTTTGATGGCCTTACGGATCGCATCGTGCTCATCGATCAGCAGCTTGTACATTCTCTTATCCTTCATATATTCCATACGGTAGCGGTACATCTGCTCTCTTAAGTTCAGCAGCATCTGCTGCAGTCTTTTATTATTGGTCGCCGAATAAATAATCTCATGGAACTGCATATCCGCTCCCACACACCCCAGCAGATCATCTCCTTCTGCACAGCGCTTAAAATCATTGGCTGCCTGCTTTAATGCCTTCAACTGTTCTTCTGTTGCACAGTCGCAGGCTTTCTTTACGGCCAGTTCCTCCAGTGCTTCCCGCACTTCCAGTACATCATTCAGATCCTGAATAGTGATATCCGCAACGATCGCCCCTCTTCGCGGAATCATAATCACCAGACCTTCCAGCTCCAGCTTTCTTAAGGCTTCCCTTACCGGAGTTCTGCTGACACCAAGCTTCTGTGCCAGCTGGATCTCCATCAGTCTTTCTCCTGGCTTTAATTCTCCCTTAAGGATCGCATTTCGAAGGGTCTGGAAAACCACATCACGCAATGGGAGATATTCGTTCATATTTACCTGAAAATTATCCATCTTTTTTCCTCCGTATTTTCGTCCAGATTTTATTGCCGTACCAGATAAACCTGCTTTGCTGCTTTTTCTTTTTTCAGCAGACGACAGACTTCCTGCGCTTTGTCTTCTTTTTCAAATATTCCAAATACGGTTGGGCCGCTTCCGCTCATCATCGCCCCCATTGCACCGTATTTCATCATCGTATGCTTGATCTCATCTATAACCGGATAAGCTGGTATCGTCACAGTCTCCAGAACGTTTCCCATCCTGGTCACCAGCTGCTCCAGATTGTTCTCCCGCAGTGCCTGTACCTGTCCGTCAATATCCGGATGTTCGGTAAGTTCTCCCACCTTCAGGTTGCCATATACGAATTTTGTCGATACATGGATCTTCGGCTTGGCAATCACCAGGCTGCAATGTGGCATGGCTGGGAGTGGGGTCAGTTCTTCTCCGATCCCCTCTGCCAGAGCCGTACCTCTCATAATACAGAATGGCACATCCGCACCGATCTTTACGCCACGTTCCATCAGCTGCTTTTTATTCAGCCCCAGCTGGAATATTCTGTTCACACCTACCATGACGGCAGCAGCATCTGTACTTCCTCCGGCCATTCCCGCTGCTACCGGAATATACTTCTGAAGTTCAATCTCCAGACCACCATCCACCTGGAATTCATCCATCAGCAGCTTCGCTGCACGATACACCAGATTGTCCTCATTCACCGGAAGATACGACAGATTCGCAGTCACTGTGATGCCAGGTTCCGTCTTTTTGCGTAACGTGATCATATCATACAGATTGATCATCTGCATAATCATTCGTACCTCATGATACCCGTCTTCCCGCTTTCTTACCACGTCCAGTCCAAGATTAATCTTGGCTTTTGCTTTCAATTTCAGTTCTCTCATATGTATTTCCCTCGTACATTGTATACAGTTATGTTTCTATTCTATCATCTTTTTTCTGATTGTCAATCAGCTAGTTAGTTCAATAAAACAGTTTTTACAATGATCAATCCGATTCCTGGTCTTACCTCTTTTTCTTCTATCTGGTTCAGCTGACAGATCCGCTCCGGAGTCGTATAGTATCGTTTGGCAATACTCCATAAAGTGTCTCCCGGCTGCACAATGTAGCCCACGATTCCAGGCATCTCCTGTATCTTTCTCAGATCCATTTCTCTGATCTCGATATCTGTGATAAATGCCTCCTGCTGTTCTTTTACCACAAAAAGTTCCATAGACACTGTTGCCTTGATCTCTGCGGTTTCGCTGTCCAGCATATTGACGCCCAGCTGCTCCAGATGATTCTGAATTCGGAACCGACAGTGTTCATCCAGCTGTTCCATTGACGCCAGCTGTTGAAATGGTACTGCTGCTTCCATCACTGCATACGGATTCTTATCATCTGAAGACAGATACAGCACCTGCACCATCACAGCGCCCTCCAGCATCAGTCCCTTTTCCGTTATGCGCACATCATCCATCTTTACCGTACCTATGCTGCTGCAGACCTGCAGGATTCTTGGCTGCGTGGCCGTAAGTCTCCCTTTTCCGCCTGCTTTGATACGAAAGCTGCTCTTTGCCACCAGGCTTTCATACTGACTGATCTCCCGGCCTGGAACCAGTTCTTTTACCGGCGAATATATATCCGTCAAAATGCCTGCACGTTCTTCTTCATATAAATGGATGGCCATTCCCAATGCTGCTTCTATAGAAAGCTGCCTTTTTTCTCCATCATAGTCCTCTGCCACTTCTATGCTGCAATGTTCCATCTGCACCTCTACCTGAGAGACCAGATCTGCTCCTGCCCCCGGACAATCCAGATTTCCCTGGAACGGAACTGCCGACTCCAGCCACTGAAGTCCCGCCTGTTCTTCCTCCCCTTCATATAAAAGAAACAGAAACAATTCTCCACGAATGGACAGTTTGCCATCTTCCGGCCGCACTTCAATTCCACGCAGCTGCACACTGTCCCAGAGGATCGTTCGAATCGTAGATTTGCTGGATGGCAATGTCAGACTTTCCTTCAACCGGTAAATATCTTTTTTACATTCCTTCAGTTCCAACAGCTCCAGTTCTTTTTTCTGAATGCTCACATCCGCTATTCCATGTAATTCTACTGCTGCCTGAATCTCTTTGCTTTCTTCTAAGTGAAATACAAAGGTGATCAGTCCTCTGATACTTACTTTTCTGGAATTGATCAGTGAGACAGTGATATCCTCCAGTTCCCATCCTACCTGTACGTTTTCTTTTCTCACTTTTCCCTCCAGCATCCGGCTCTCCTGAAAAGGAATCGTCTCTTCCAATCGGTGAATCCGATGCTCCTGCGTATCATCCTGATACAGAATCTGCACCTTCCACTGACCATTTAAAGTAATCCGGCTATCTTCTGTCTGTATTTCATCCACATTCAGCATGGCCTTTTTCCACACTATTTTACCGGCATCCGGCAGGCTGTCCGGCACGATACAATCTTCCTCCAGTGTCATCTGGTCTGTGGTACTTCCGTTTTCTCTCAGCAGTCTGATATTCTTTTTTAACAGATCCATCTTGCACCTCCCTGATCTCTCACTATTCAAACAGGATACTTTCTCCGGTTTTCTCCAGCCTCACAACGATATATGGCCAGGTTGCCTCTTCCGGCAGGGCTTCCCCGGAGGATGGCCCCAACAGCTCAAACCGGATATGAATGCCATCCTCATCCAGATAACAGTATTTTGTTGTGATGCTATATCCACCGGTTTTCTGCTCGCCAAATCCACGGGCGATATAAAGCATTCCGTCTTTTTCATAACTTAGCTTCATTTCCTTGGTTTTATTTTCCTCAATCACCTCAGCCAGTGGCTGTGGAATCTCATCTTCCTTCAACACAGTACATTCCAGATCCTGATGCTGGTCAGACTGCTTCTTTGCCACGCTGCAGCCTGCCAGCAACAGGATTGCCCCCAGAAGCAGCAGCCATATTCCATATCTTCGCATTTCAGACATAACATCTCCCCTTCATTCTTTCTTTTCTACTATCTTTATGAAGGAGTCTCTGGGAATATGTTTTTCTGATTGCAAGATGCCTGGATTTTCAGTATACTGTTACAGAAGCAATTGAAAATTTATAAAAACAGAAAGGAAATCATTATGATACGACTGATCATCGTAGCACTGACGCTTGTACTGTTTCTGATTCTGTCCATCCCGGTTCTGATCGTAGAATGGATCATTGGAAAGTTCAATCCCCGTGCAAGAGATATTTCCTCCCTGCGCATCATACAGGGAGTATTCAAACTGATTTTCTGGGAAACCGGTTCTCATCTGACTATTATCGGAGAAGAGAACATACCGAAGGGCGAAACGGTTCTCTATGTGGGAAATCACAGAAGCTATTTTGATGTGGTGACGGCTTACAGCCGATGTCCGGATCTGACCGGCTTTGTTTCTAAGGATAATCTGGAAAAAATCCCACTGCTGTCTGCCTGGATGAGACGTCTTTACTGCCTGTTCCTGAATCGTTCCGATATCCGTCAGGGGCTGAAAACCATTCTGACCGGTGTGGAACAGATGAAGTCCGGTATTTCCATGTGTATTTACCCGGAAGGGACCCGGAATCATGAAGAGGAACTTCTTCCATTTAAAGAAGGCAGTCTGAAGATGGCTGAAAAGACAGGATGTGCTATCATCCCCATGGCTATCTGCCACAGTGATGATATCTTTGAGAATCATATGCCATGGATCCGCCCAGCCAATGTCATTCTGGAATATGGCAAACCGATTTATCCAAAAGAATTATCCAAAGAAGACCGAAAATTCCTGGGTGCTTACACAAGAGATGTGATCACAGAAATGTATCAGAAAAATAATTAAACCAACGGGGACGGTGTTTTCTGGCTCTAAAGAGCCAGAAACCCCCGCCCCCGTTGGCTTAGAAGTTTCCAGTCTCTTCCTGGAAATCAGCAAATTCATCTTCTGTACCATCTTCATTCTGTTCTTCTGCCGGAGCTTCCTGAGCTGTATCCTCGCTCACTGCCGCTTCTGACTCCAGATCTGGCTGTTCTACGCCAAATCCTGCTTCCAGAATAACCATGATACTACGATAAACAACCACTGCATCATTGTTCTCCAGCTGAGAATCTTCCAGAATCTTCTCAGAATCTTTCAGAACCAGTCTTCTGACATATTTATCCATCTGTACCAGATCTGCCTCTTCATAATGTTTATCTTCTGCCAGATCCTGCGTCTCTTCTACAATGTTCTGAGGAATCTCTGTATCCAGTGCCTCTTCCTGCGCAACCTTATCTGCTCCTTCTGCCAGTACCTTCAGCAGATATTTTTCTACTGCTTCTGGCAGCTTCTTTGCAGCCTCTTCGGTCAGATATACCACGGTTCCGTCATCTCCGGTTACCTGCTTCTCTGTATAAGCCTGATCCAGATTGGACTTCACTTCATCATAGATTGCTTTCTTTTCCGGATCCAGATCCTCTGCTTTGATTGTGCTTTCTGTTTCTGCTCCTGCTTCTGTTGCTGCCTCTGTAATTGCTTCTGTCTCAGCAGCTTCGCTGGTTACTGTTCCATCTCCGGTTGCTTCCGGGATACCAGTTCCATTATCACCTTCTGTCTCAGCCTCTGTCTGTTCCAGAACAGTCTGTGTGGTCGTAGATTCTGATGCATTGGTAGAATTTGGATCCAGTGCAGAAATATCAGTATTATCCAGAATATTTTCTGTCTGATCCTGTGCACCGTCAATGGTAATATCAGCATTATCCTGTGCTGCTTCACTTTCCTGTGTCTGTTCTTCCGCTGCGGCCTCAGCTTCCTGTGCCTTCTTCTCTGCTTCCGCCTGCTGTTCTTCTGATGCGCCTGCATCTCCGGCTACGTTCGCCTGTACACGCTCCAGTGTTGCCTTCAGCTGTGTGATATCGTAATCCTGCTGTGCAATCTTCTGCATCAGGGCTGCGATCTCGTCACTCTGATCCTGACTCATGGTCACATCATAATTATTAGAAACATTGTTCACGATATTGTTGATCTCTCCGATATCGGTCACATTATTCTCAATTACCTGCAGCTTCGTCTCATTAATCACTGCAGTTGCCTTACTCTGTCCCACTGCATCTGCCAGATTACCGGTAGTCACCAGTTCTTCATTGGCCAGATCTTTCTTTTCCTCATCCAGCGTCACATCACTGGCTGTCTCGTAAGCCATGATTACTCCGGTCAGTGCTCCGGTTCCGGATACTTCAAACGGAGATGCCGCTACTACCTGACAGTTGGTTACTCCGGAAGTTGACAGGGTAGATGCAATCATGTTACAGGTTACCCAGCTTAAGTTCGCTGTCTTGACCTGAATGCCACCCTTGGTAGTCGGTGCTACCAGTGCGCAGCTAAAGGTCTTTGTTCCGATCTGTTCCAGTGGAACATAGGAACCCAGATGTTCTCTTTCATCATTATTGTTGATATAAATAATATCCACAGTATCTGCACTGACACCAAAATATTTCATCATCGTGTTCTGCTGATCCTGTGTCAGATCCGCTCCCAGTGTCACCACTCTGCGGCTGTCTGCCATAGCCGGTACGGCACAGCCAATGGTAAGTGCCAGAACCAGTGCAATACTGCTCAGTATTCTCTTTTTCATATTCTTATCCTCCTTTTACTCCTGCTTTGTCAGCACTTCGACTATTTTTTCGAAATGCATAAAATGAGATGCCTTCACCAGAATCGTGTCTCCCTGTTTCAGACACTGTTGGAGACTGTCGATTGCCTCTTCCAGTGTCTGCTTATGGATCACTTCCATCTGAGGGTTCGTCTCTTTTGCAGCCCTTGCCATGCCTTCTGATAAGGCACCTACGCAGATCAACAGCTGAATTCCCTGCTGTCCTGCTGCCACACCTACTTCTTCGTGAAGTTGCTGCTCATTCTCCCCCAGCTCTCCCATATCTCCCAAGATCGCCACTTTTCTTCCCAGTGCATCGCCAAGGACCTTTAAAGATGCCTTCATTGATACCGGGTTTGCATTGTAACAGTCATCTACTACCGTATAGTTATCTGTCTCGATAATGTGAAATCTTCCACTCAAAGACTCCAGCTTCTCGATTCCCCGTTTGATTTCCTCTGTCGTCATCCCAAGGGACAGGCCAACGGCCGTTCCTGCCAGTGCATTATATACCATGTGGTATCCCGGAATCGGGATAGTCACATCAAAATCGCCCTGTCCGGTACAGATTCGGCAGGCGATCCCCTTCAGCCCCAGGCTGTGGATCTGTGTGGCAGAAATCATTCGGTCACTGTCGATTCCAAAAAAGACCGGTTGTATGCCTTTAACTTCCCGTAACGTGGCCAGCTTATCATCATCACCGTTGAGTACGATTGTTCCAGCCGGCGCCAGATAATCAAAAATCTCTGTTTTGGCTTTCAGGATGCCATCCCGGTCACCCAGGAACTCCAGATGGCATTGTCCAATATTGGTTATCACACAAATATCCGGTCTGGCAATCTTACTCAGACGATGCATCTCACCAAAATGACTGATCCCCATCTCCAGAACGGCGATCTCGTCTTCCTCTCTCAGACGAAATACCGTCAGCGGAAGTCCCAGTTCATTGTTAAAGTTCCCAAGAGTCTTGAGAACTCTGTACTTCTCTGACAATACGGAAGCGATCATCTCTTTGGTACTGGTCTTACCCACACTTCCCGTGATACCTACCACTTTGATATCCAGCTGTTTTCTGTAAAATTCTGCAATATCTTTGATCGCCTGCAGCGAAGAATCCACCTGTATGTATGCACCAGCCGGAGCTTCTAATTCCTGCTCGCTGATCACACACAGTGCCCCCTGTTCAAATACGGCCGGGATAAACTTATGGGCATCCACCCTTTCTCCCTTAATTGCCACAAACAGGCTGTCTTTTCCTGCTTTGCGGCTGTCCGTCGTGATCTCTGCGATCGTTTTTTCTTTTGCTGCTTCTGTGCCGTGATAGATACCGCCACAGGCATCAGCAATATTTCCAAGTGTCATATTTTTCATATGGAGTATGCTCCTACTTATTCTCTAATGATACACTGATCAGCTTATCACACAGATCAGCGAAAGACATTCCCAGTACTTCCGCTTCCTGTGGAAGAAGGCTGGTCGGTGTCATGCCCGGAAGTGTATTCGCCTCCAGACAGTACATATTATGGGATTCGTCCATCATAAAGTCCAGTCTTGCATAATTCTCCAGGCGAAGCACCTGATATCCCATCTCTGCAATACGCTGCATCTTTCTGGTCAGTTCTTCTGATAATTCTGCCGGACAGGTCTCAATGGTGCTGCCTGCCTGATACTTATTCTTATAATCATAGAATCCTACAATCGGTGCAATCTCAATAATCGGATAGGCTTTTCCATTTACTACACCTATAGAGAATTCTCTTCCCTTCACATACTCTTCCACAACCAGCTTATCTTCATAAGAAAAGCCATTCTTCAGAGCCTGAGCAAATTCTTCTTCTGTCTTTACAATATAGACACCTACACTTGAGCCGCCACATGCGGTCTTTACCACACATGGGAACGTAAAGCCCAGTTCTTTTGCACTCTTTTGCACATCCTTCTTATGAAGAATGATCCCCTTCGGCGTCGGAACTCCGTTCTCCATGAACAGCTGCTTGGTAATGCTCTTATCCATAGCCAGTGCACTTCCCAGGTATCCACTTCCAGTATACGGAATACCCATGAGATCAAACGTGGCCTGCACACGGCCATCTTCTCCACATGCTCCGTGAAGTGCCAGGAATACCACATCCGCCGCATTACAAAGTTCCAGAACCTTTGGTCCGAAGAATGACTTTCTCTCCTTCTGGATCTTCGTTATCTGATCATTAAAGCTGCTCATATATGCGACCTCTTTTTCCAGATCAAAGGGGTCGGTAAAAATCGTATCCACATCTGTGTCTTCTCTCCCACAAAATACATCCACTAAAACTGCCTGATGTCCTTTGCTTCTCAGTGCTTCACATACTTTACTACCGGATACAATAGAGATTTCTCTTTCTGTACTGGTTCCACCTGCCAGAACTACTATTTTCATTTTTCTGCTACCTCTTTTTCATTTTATCTCTTTCCAGTATACTCAAAAGGAAGTAATAACACAAGTGCATTATTACTTCCTCTATCTTAAGATTTTATGATGCCAGAGCCATTTCTTATCTTTCTTCCAGAATCTTATCAATACTTACCAGTTTCACACTCAGTACAAAGACTTCTGCCGCTGCTGCCAGATCTTCCGGTGTCGGGAACGATGGAGCAATACGGATATTGCTGTCCTGTGGATCCTTTCCATATGGATAGGTTGCGCCGGCCTTGGTCATGATCACACCGGCCTCTTTTGCCTTGGCAACAATGGCCTTGGCACATCCCGGAAGCGCATCAAAGGAAATGAAATATCCTCCCTTTGGTCTGCTCCAGCTTCCGATCTCCAGTCCGCCCAGCTCACGATCCAGGACGCCCAGCACTGCTTCGAACTTCGGACGCAGGATTGCTGCATGCTTCTTCATATGTTCTCTCATACCATCCATATCTTTGAAGAAACGTACATGGCGCAGCTGATTCAGCTTGTCATGACCGATAGTCTGATAATTCATAAATCTTCTTGCATCTGCCAGGTTGGCTTCTGATGCTGCCATAGCGGCAATACCAGAGCCAGGGAAGCTTACCTTGGATGTGGAAATAAACTTATAAACCAGATCCGGGTTGCCTGCTTTTTCACATTCAGAAAGCAGTTCCAGAATCACATCCTGATCATCATCGTATAAATGGTGAATGGAATATGCATTATCCCAGTAAATACGGAAGTCTGGTGCTGCCGGCTGCAGATGTGCGAAACGCAGTACCGTATCATCAGAATAAGATACTCCAGATGGATTGGAGTATTTCGGTACACACCAGATTCCCTTGATATATGGATCTTCGGATACCAGCTTTTCTACCATATCCATGTCTGGACCAGTCGGAAGAAGTGGTACATTGATCATCTCGATACCGAAGAACTCGGTAATTCCAAAATGTCTGTCATATCCAGGTACCGGGCACAGGAACTTCACTGGTTTATCCAGCTTGCTCCATGGTGTGTGTCCACATACACCCATAACCATGGCACGGGCTACTGTATCAAACATCACATTCAGACTGGAGTTGCCATAAATCAGAATATTCTTTTCCGGAACTTCTGACATATCTGCCAGCAGCTTTCTTGCTTCCGGAATACCATCCATCACCCCATAGTTTCTGCAGTCTACTCCAGATTCGCAGACCATATCAGACTTGCTGTTCAGTACATCCATCATACCGTTAGACAGATTCAGCTGTGCTGCTGAAGGCTTTCCTCTGGACATATCCAGCTTCAGGTTTCTGTCCTGAACCTCTTTAAACTTCTGCTCCAGCATGTCTTTCTCATGCAATAACTGTTCTTTGCTCATTTCCTTGTAACCAGACATCTTTTTTTCCTCCTCGTAAAACATATCATAATCTTAATCTTTCTCAGGCCGGTTGAAGAATCCTTCCTGACCAAGTTCCTGTGTCTGCATCGTTCCTCTGACCTTAAACTTCAGTTCTGGATTCTTGATGCTTACCCTGGTCTGATCCGGTACCGAAGAAGTAACAAATGCATTACTTCCAATCACGGCACCTTCACCGATCACAGTCTCCCCACCCAGGATAGATGCACCGGAATATACCGTTACATTGTCCTTCAGGGTCGGATGACGCTTGGTACTGCGCAGGGACTGGCCGCCTCTTGTGGATAACGCTCCCAGAGTCACGCCCTGATAGATCTTTACATTATTACCAATCCTTGTTGTTTCACCAACTACCACGCCGGTTCCATGGTCGATAAAGAAGTATTCCCCGATGGTTGCTCCCGGGTGAATATCAATCCCGGTAAGATTGTGAGCATACTCTGTCATAATACGCGGGATCATCGGTACCTTCAGTAAAAACAGTTCATGTGCCACCCGGTTCACCGTAATGGCAAACACCCCTGGATAGGAAAAGATCACCTCATCGGTATTAAATGCAGCCGGGTCACCATCATAGGCCGCCTGTACATCTTTGGCCAACATACCACGGATCGCCGGAATACGCTCCAGAAACTGAACTGCTATCTGTTCTGCTTTCTCTCTGGCTTCTTTTTCCGAAAGATTGTCACCAGACACATACTTCAGTGCTTTCTTTACCTGCTTCGTCAGATTATACTGAATATCTTCCAGCAAATCTCCTACATAATATTTGACACTGTCGTCACTGAGCTTTTTCTGACTGAAATAGCCCGGGAACAAAACTTTCCGAATATTCTCCAGAACCTCTATAATCACTTCCCGATTCAGGTGATTCTCTGAATCGATATTACTGATAATCGGATATTCTTTGTAATTTTCTAATATTGATGTTACCAGTCTGTCCATATATCCTCCATACTCTAAAAAAACATCATTACTAGGGAGTATAACACATTTACTTTTGCATATGCAAGAATTCTGGCTTTTCCTCTCATAAAAAAATCTTGAGTCAAATATGAAAATTTTCTGCTTGACATATTTCGTTCTATCTATTATAATCTTTCATGTGTCAAGCGAAACATGCTTTTCACTAAGCCCAGATAGCTCAGTTGGTAGAGCAGAGGACTGAAAATCCTCGTGTCACTGGTTCGATTCCGGTTCTGGGCATTTGATTCACTTCAGTGTTTCATTTTATATGATTTGCGGGTGTAGTTCAATGGTAGAACACCAGCCTTCCAAGCTGGATACGTGGGTTCGATTCCCATCACCCGCTTTTTTCATGCCTGTTTTTCTGGTATTCAAACGTAACAATAGCCCACGGTGTTTGCCGTGGGCTTTCTATTTTTATTCCAGATACAGGCACGGATCCGTGACCTGTCCATCTTTTTTCATTGCAAAATAAAGGTTGCTTCCTTCCTCGCAGTAATACTTGGTCGGTTCACTGACATATCCCAGCAGCTCACCCTGTTCTACTACGTCTCCCTGTGCAACTGCCACTTCCTTCAGCTGTCCATAAATCAGTTCATAATTATCACCAATATTCATAGTCAGTGTGGTTCCCGTCTCTTCATTGATATCTATGCTTTCCACAATTCCTTTGGCAGCTGCAACCACCGGATTGCCTGTCTGACTGCCGATGATCAGTGCCGGATTATATTTGTACTCATTGAGTGTCTGGAAATATACGGTTCCATCCATGCTGTAGTCCATCAGAATACTTCCGGCTGCAGGCCAGCTCAAAGAGGAGTCTTCTGTAAATTGAACCGTAGGAGAAATTACGCTTCCTGAAAGTACTTCCTGGGTATCTTCTGTCATCGCATCGCTCTCTGTGGAAACTTCTCTGGTATGCCTGCCGTCTGCCTCAGTCTCATTTTCCTGAGCACTGTCTGTACCGGCTGTATGCTCCCCGCCATCGGCGATCTGCGCCTGCACGCTCGTAGTATTTGCTATCTGCGCTGCATCCTTCTTCCCGTCGTCTATCTGATCCACAGTTGCCAGTGATGCATTCTTTGCACTGTCCACCGTTTCCGTCTGACTGGTCTGCGTGCTTTCCTTCTGTTCCTCTGTCTCTGTTGTCACCGGATAACTTGTCCGATAGGATGCAAAGGCCACAATCCCCACCAGTGCCAGTGTCAGTACCCCAAGTGTTCCTCTTTTTCTGATAAAATCGAATATCTTTCCTTTTTCCATCGCTTTCACCTCGTAATACAATTTCTATATCGTTCTATTTCCAGTATTACCATTTGCGATGGATTTATACGTTTTTTGTATCTGCTCAGCGCCTTCACAGTGAATTCTGAACATTCACGTTTTTCAAGATATGTCTGCTATGGATTCCAGCTTCGTCTGGTCAAAAAAATACGCCAGTATCTCCCGGTAACCAGTACCATTTTTCGCCAGCTGTTGTGCGGTATACTGACTCAGGCCCAATCCATGCCCGATTCCTCTTGTGATCACAAAGACACCATCTCCATTTTTCTCAACTCGAAAATTCGAAGAAGGCAGTCCCAGTTTGATCCTGAATTCTTCGCCGGACATTTCGGTATCATTCAGCTTCAGACGCAGTACATATCCGGCGCTGTCTTTTTCTTCGATTTCCATATTTCTCCAGGATTCATCAATCTGAATACTTTGTCGATACTGTGGCGCATCCTTATCTCCCGGACAGGCTTTCCCTGTCAGATATGGATAATCCTCTGACCGGAACACTTCTCTTGCTTCTCTTGTCTGCCCGGCACTGACCGGATGACAGGAAGCCAGAATCGGTTTCCCCTGCCATGTTAAAATCTCTCCCTTCGTCTCCTTCTGTGCTTTCCGGAATGCATCTCCATTTCTCATAAGTTCTATCTCTGCCAGTGACATTCGCTCCTTTGGCCGGACACCACCGTTTTGCAGCTGACGATACGCATTGGTGCGCACCAGAACCATCTGCGCCTTGATTGCTTCCAGCTGCGCATCTGCAGGCAGCTCAGACGCCGTCACCTCCAGTACATATTCTTCCAGACTGATCTCCTCTGTCTTATCTCCACTTTCTATGGAAATATACTTCGTCTCATCCTGTATCGCCTGATAGATTCGGCTCATTCTGCTATTTAACAATAATGTAATGGCACAAGGCAGTAAAATCACCACCAGCAGAACCGTCAGAACCTGTTCCGTATAAAATTTCAGCTTCATACACATACCCTCCCAGGATATTATATGAACAGAGAAAGGAAGTTATACACAAAAAGGAACCATACATGATATGTGTACAGTTCCTTTTTACAACTCATTCCTTGTTTTACACTGAACGAATCTTTATTTTACTTTTACAGTTTCTTTCTGCAGGTGCCAGATCTCATCCACGTACTGCTGAATCGTTCTGTCAGATGTGAACTTGCCACTGCATGCGGTATTCAGCATCGCCATCTTAGCCCATCCTGCTTCGTCTCGGTATGCTTCTTCTACACGTTTCTGTGCATCTGCATAAGAACGGAAGTCAGCCAGAATGAAGTAAGTATCTGCGCGGTCGCTGCTCTTAGTGTTCAGCAGAGAATCATAGATCTCACGGAATCTTTCCGGATCATCTGGCGCATATTCTCCATTGATCAGCTGCATCAGCACACGTCTGATATCCTGATCGCTGTTGAAGATATTTTCTGGATGGTATCCACCATTCTGTTCATAGTTGATAACCTCATCTGCAGTCAGACCAAAGATAAATGCGTTTTCTTTTCCAACTTCTTCTACGATCTCAACGTTAGCACCGTCCATGGTTCCTAACGTAGGAGCACCGTTCAACATGAACTTCATGTTACCGGTTCCGGATGCTTCCTTGGAAGCTGTGGAGATCTGTTCGGATACATCTGCTGCTGCAAAGATCCATTCTGCATTGGATACACGGTAATCTTCGATGAAGACTACTTTCAGTTTATTCTTAATAGAAGCATCATTGTTGATCACATCTGCCACAGAGTTGATCAGCTTGATGGTCAGTTTTGCACGTCTGTAACCAGCTGCTGCCTTGGCACCGAAGATGAATGTTCTTGGGTAGAAATCCATTTCCGGATGGTCTTTGATCTGGTTGTACAGATACATTACATGAAGGATGTTCAGTAACTGACGTTTGTATTCATGAAGTCTCTTAACCTGTACATCGAAGATAGAACGCGGATCCACTTCGATACCATTGTGTTCCTGAATGTATTTTGCCAGACGCACTTTATTCTGGTATTTAATATTCATGAATTCCTGCTGCGCCTTTGGATCGTCTACATAGACTTTCAGCTTGGAAAGCTGTGGCAGATCGGTGATCCATTCGTCTCCGATATGCTCTGTGATCCAGGATGCCAGCAGTGGATTGCCGTGAAGCAGGAAACGTCTCTGTGTGATACCATTTGTCTTATTATTGAACTTCTCTGGCATCATCTCATAGAAATCTTTCAGTTCCTGATGCTTCAGGATCTCAGTATGAAGCTGTGCAACACCATTTACTGAGTAGCCTGCTGCGATAGCAAGATGTGCCATCTTCACCTGTCCGTCAAAGATAATAGCCATCTTGCGTACTTTTTCGAAATCACCAGGATATTTTGCTTCAATCTGTGCTACAAAACGACGGTTGATCTCTTCAATGATCTGATATACACGAGGAAGCAGTCTGGAGAACAGCTCAATTGGCCATTTTTCCAGAGCTTCTGCCATAATCGTATGGTTGGTATATGCACATGTCTTGGAAGTCACTTCCCATGCTTCATCCCATGTCAGACCCTCTTCATCCAGAAGGATACGCATCAGTTCGGCAACTGCTACCGTTGGATGAGTATCATTCAGCTGGAAGGTTGCTTTTTCATAGAACTTACGAATGTCATCATGATTCTTCTTATATTTGGCAATTGCTTCCTGTACACTTGCAGAAATGAAGAAATACTGCTGTTTCAGGCGTAGCTCTTTTCCTGCATAGTGATTATCATTTGGATACAGAACTTCTACGATGTTGCGTGCCAGGTTTTCCTGTTCTACTGCCTTGCGGTAGTCGCCCTTGTCGAAAGAATCCAGCTGGAATTCGCTGATTGCTTCTGCATCCCAGATACGTAAGGTATTTACGATATTGTTATTGTAACCAACGATCGGGAAATCATATGGTACGGCACGCACTGACTGATATCCTTCCTGTTTGTAGTAGTTACGTCCGGTCTTCTCATCATATTCTACACGAACATAACCGCCGAATTTTACTTCTTTTGCATATTCCGGGCGGCGCAGCTCGAATGGATTGCCATCTTTCAGCCAGTTATCCGGTACTTCTACCTGATATCCGTCTTCAATCTTCTGTTTAAACATACCATAACGGTAACGGATACCGCATCCGTATGCCGGATAGCCCAGAGTTGCAAGAGAATCCAGGAAGCACGCTGCCAGACGTCCAAGTCCACCATTACCAAGAGCTGCATCTGGCTCCTGATCTTCGATCACATTGATATCCAGGCCAATCTCTTCCAGCGCTTCTTTTACTTCATCGTAAATCGTCAGGTTGATCATGTTGTTGCCCAGTGCACGACCCATCAGGAATTCCATGGACATATAATATACATACTTTGGATCATCCTTCTCATACTGTTCCTGAGTTGCCAGCCAGTTCTCAATGATCTCATCTTTTACCGCATAAGATACTGCCTGAAAAATCTGCTGCTGTGTAGCTTCTTCCAGATTCTTACGATATAAAGCTTTTACATTGGCTTTTACTTCTCTGATAAACTCTTTCTTATTAAACTTCTTAGCTGTCATTCGCTTCTCCCTTCATTCTCTACTGCTTTTCAACAGCCATGGTAACTTTTTCACCATTGATATTCCAGTCTTTTTCATAACCACTGGTGCTGCCGAGTACTATGTCGTTGGCCAGTACTGCAGATTCGATTTCTTCTCTGTGGGCGCTTAAGATCTGTTCGATCTTCTCATTACCCTTCGCATAGACAACAATTCTGTCCATCACCTGGAAGTCTGCTTCTTTTCTCATTGTCTGTACTTTACTGATCAGCTCATTGACAAATCCTTCTTCAATCAGTTCCGGAGTCAGCTTAATCTCAAGAACAACCGTAACTTCATTATCCTGCTCTGTCACGTAATCTTCAGACTGTGCTGTTTCAATCAGCAGATCATCACTCGTTAATACTACATCAGTATCGCCTTCCATGTCAAGGTGAAGGGCACCGGTCTCTTTCAGTTCTTTCATAGCCGCCTGACCATCCAGAGCGGATAACTGCTGACGGATTGCGCCAAGAAGCTTGCCATATTTCGGTCCCACTGTCTTCAGCTGTGGCTTAAAGATATAAGATACAAAGCCATCTACTTCATCGGTAAAGGTTACCTGTTTGCTGTTTAATTCATCACGGATAATGTCTGTAAAGTATTCAGACAGAGCCTTTGGTGCCTTTACATACATATTGGCAATCGGCTGTCTGTTCTTGACATTGGCTGCATTTCTTGCTGCACGTCCAAGTACTACTACTTTCAGTACTTCATCCATATCAGCTTCCAGTTCCGGATCAATGTGTGCTTCATCTGCAACAGGGAAATCGCAGAGATGTACACTTTCCGGTGCTGTCTTATCAATGCTGCATACCAGATTCTGATAAATCTGTTCTGTCATGAACGGAATCATCGGTGCTGCTGCTTTTGCAACGTTAACAAGAGCCGTATACAGAGTCATGTATGCATTGATCTTATCCTGTTCCATGCCTTTTGCCCAGAAACGTTCACGGCTGCGGCGTACATACCAGTTACTGCAGTCATCTACGAATTCCTGAAGTGCTCTTGCCGTTTCCGGAATCTTGTATGCTGCCAGGTCTGCGTCCACGGTCTTGATCATGGTGTTCATCTTGGACAGGAGCCATTTATCCATAACGGATAATTTATCATAATCCAGTGTATATTTAGTTGCATCAAATTCGTCAATATTCGCATACAGTACGAAGAATGCGTAGGTATTCCACAGAGTACCCATGAACTTGCGCTGTCCTTCCTGAACAGCTTTTCCATGGAAACGGTTTGGCAGCCATGGTGCACTGTTGATGTAGAAATACCAGCGGATCGCATCTGCACCGTATTTTTCCAGTGCATCGAAAGGATCTACTGCATTTCCTTTGGACTTACTCATCTTCTGTCCATTTTCATCCTGTACATGTCCCAGAACGATAACATTCTCATAAGGCGCTTTGTTAAACAGCAGTGTAGATTCTGCCAGCAGAGAATAGAACCATCCACGAGTCTGGTCTACTGCTTCTGAGATAAATTTTGCAGGGAACTGCTTTTCAAATACGTCTTTATTCTCAAATGGATAATGATGCTGTGCAAATGGCATTGCTCCTGAGTCGAACCAGCAGTCGATTACTTCCGGTACACGGTGCATCTGTTTTCCACATTTCGGACACTTGATAGTGATTTCATCAATGTAAGGTCTGTGCAGTTCTACCGTCCTGGCAGCTTCGTTTCCACTCATCTCAAAAAGTTCCTGACGGCTTCCGATGGAATGCATATGACCACATTCACACTCCCAGATGTTCAGCGGAGTTCCCCAGTAACGGTTACGGGAAATACCCCAGTCCTGAACGTTCTCCAGCCAGTCGCCGAAACGTCCTTTTCCGATACTTTCCGGGATCCAATTGATGGTGTTGTTGTTGCGGATCAGATCATCTTTGACTGCTGTCATCTTGATGAACCAGGATTCGCGGGCATAGTAGATCAGTGGAGTATCACATCTCCAGCAATGTGGATATTCATGTTCAAACTTCGGTGCATCAAACAGCAAACCTCTGTCGTCCAGATCTTTTAATACTTCCGGGTCTGCTTTCTTTACAAACAGTCCGGCAAATGGAGTCTCTTCAGTCATTTCACCTTTTCCATTTACAAACTGTACAAATGGCAGATCATATTTGCGGCCAACTTTAGAGTCATCTTCACCAAATGCAGGTGCGATATGAACTACGCCAGTACCATCTGTCAGTGTTACGTAGGTATCGCAGGTAACAAAGTGAGCTTTCTTATGCTGTTTTTCAGCCACATCTGCTGCGCACTGGTATAATGGTTCGTATTCCTTGTATTCCAGGTCAGTTCCTTTGTAAGTCTCCAGTACTTCATAAGCTGGTGTCTCTTCGGTTCCCAGTTTGCCAAGGATGGTATCCAGCAGAGCTTCTGCCATATAATAAGTATATCCGTCTGCTGCTTTCACTTTTACATAAGTCTCATCTGGATTCACACAAAGTGCAACGTTGGATGGCAGTGTCCAAGGTGTGGTCGTCCATGCCAGAATGTAAGCATCTTCCCCTTTTACTTTGAAACGTACCACTGCGGAACGCTCTTTTACTGTCTTGTATCCCTGTGCTACTTCCTGTGCAGAAAGCGGAGTACCACAACGAGGGCAGTAAGGAACAATCTTGAATCCCTTGTACAGAAGCTTCTTATTCCAGATCTCTTTTAAAGCCCACCATTCTGATTCGATGTAATCATCATGGTAAGTAACATATGGGTTATCCATATCTGCCCAGAAACCAACGGTGCCGGAGAAATCCTCCCACATTCCTTTGTATTTCCAGACGCTTTCCTTACATTTGTTGATAAACGGTACCAGACCATATTCTTCGATCTGCTCTTTGCCGTCCAGTCCCAGCATCTTTTCTACTTCCAGCTCAACAGGAAGCCCGTGGGTATCCCATCCGGCTTTACGAGGAACCATTTCCCCCTTCATAGTATGATAACGTGGAATCATGTCCTTGATTACACGAGTCAGTACGTGACCAATATGTGGCTTACCATTTGCTGTTGGCGGTCCATCATAGAATGTGTAAGTCGGGCCTTCTTTACGATTTTCCATACTTTTTTCAAAAATGTGATTCTCTTTCCAGAACTTTTCCACATCTTTTTCTCTCTCAACAAAATTGAGATCGGTAGATACTTTCTTGTACATGATATTTTTCCTTTCTGTATATATTTAGATAACGTAACCTTTTATGGAATATGGCTTGCCATATTACAGAAAAAGCTCCCATCCGTAAAAGGACGAGAGCTCGTTATACCACCTGTTACTCTTCTGGATACGTCAGATTGTGCCTGTATATCCGCTCCCTGTAACGGGGGAATCCGTCAGAATCTAGTCTGTAGTTGGTTGCTCATTTCGATTCTGAAACTCAGAAGTGATCTTCCATCTGCCTTACTCGGTCCGGACTTTCACCTGCTCCGGCTCGCTGTGCCTTTCACAACAAATGTACTGTCTTCGTCATGGTTTTTACCATCATTTTGGTTTCACGGTAATAATAGTACCCCAGGAAACCGCTAAAGTCAAGGGAAATCCCGTTTTCTGTTTGCATTTTAGTCAATCATACATGACCAAATCGTAATTGACTAAAATACAATTTTCATCTTTTCTGATACCTATATCTGCAGTTCCTCTGAATTCGCCAGATACGTCTGTGTATACAAAATGACAGTGTCGCCTTCCTGCAGGAGCATCGTTCCATATGGGATCAATGCCTTACCGTGGCGTTTTACCAAAACAATGACACTGTGCCTGGATATATCCAGATCGCAGATCCGATGTCCGGTCCATGAATGGCGTTTTTCCAGTGTTACCTCTTTTAATGTGATCCGCTCGCTGTCAGGTACAGATTCTGCACCAATCACCAGTACATCTCCTGCCTTCAGTTCCAGATCCCCATTGGGGATCAGGACGTTTTTATTACTCTGTACTACTGCAATAATAATATGCTTTGGCAGATGCAGATCCCTGATTTTTCGTCCACACCAGCCATCCTGTGACGTCAGCGGAATCCGGATAAAATGGATGTCCTCTTCTTTTCCGTACTCGCTCATGCGTTTGATACGGGAATACTGGTCAACGAAGCCGGCTGAAATAATACCTGTAGGGATGGCCACCATTCCAACTCCAAGAAAGGCAATAAAGATACCAAATATTTTGCCCATTGTGGTGACAGGATAGATATCTCCATAGCCTACCGTCAGCAAAGTGGAGGCCGCCCACCAGATACCGGAAAAAGCATTGGTAAATACTTCCGGCTGAGCTTTATTTTCCAGACTGTACATACACAGACTGGAAGAAATCATCAGTACCAGTATAATAAAGACCGAAGACATCAACTGCTGTTTTTTACTGATAATAACTTCGGTAATCACATTCAGCGAATCATAATAGGCATTAATCCGGAACAGCCGGAAAATACGGATGATTCGCAGCATTCGGAACGCCACTGCCCCTGACGGGAAAAAGACTGGCAGATAATACGGAATAAACGACAACATATCTACAATACCAGAAAAGGACAGCAGATACTTTCTCACTGCCCCCAGCTCTGATTCATTCGGATACAGACACTTTGCTGTAATCACACGCATCAGAAAGTCTACTGCAAAAAATGCAACCGTCAGGCGTTCTATCGTAAGAAGGAGACTTCCATATTTCAGTGCCCAGTTGTCAAACGTATACAGGATGCTGACTGTCAGATTTAATATGATCGTAAAAGTGTTAAGCACATCATAGCCCCAGCAGGCAACATCATAATTGCAGCCAATTTCAATTAATTCATAAAGACGTCTGCGACGCTTCTCCCATTCTGGTTTCAAAGAGATTCCTCCTTGTAAAAATATTAATTTTATTTTACAGGAATGAACCGTAAGCGTCAACGCTGGTACTTGCATTATTCCCAGATTTTGTTATACTGTTAGCAGGGTCAGTTTTCGACCTTTTTCTTTTATAACACAGACTTTTAGGGAGGATTTTTATGAGCAGCTTTTTTAATATGGACAGTCCGATTATGCGCTTTCTGGGCAGGCTGGCTGATGTGATGATTCTGAATATTGTGTTTCTGATTACCTGTCTCCCGGTGGTGACGATCGGAGCTGCGTGGACTTCTCTCAGCTATGTTACTCTGAAGATGTCACGGGATGAGGAATCTTATATTGTAAAGAGTTATTTTAAGGCTTTCCGGCAGAACTTCCGGCAGGCTACTGCCATCTGGGGACTGGCTCTTGTCGCCATGTTTATTTTCTACATGGACTTTCATATTATTCGCAGCATGAACCAGTCCATGGCGCAGGTGATGTTCATTCTGCTGGCTGCCATTGCCATGCTGGCTGCTCTGACATTGTTATATGTATTTCCGGTACTTGCCAAATTTGACAATACTATCCTGAACACGATCAAAAATGCCTTTTTTATGGCAATCGGCAATCTGCCACGTACCCTGCTGATGGCTGCAGTCATCGTTGGCTCTATTGTACTGACTTTCCTGTCACAGCAGACCATTGCTATCGGGCTTTTGGTATGGATCATGTGTGGATTTGCACTGATCGCATTTCTCAATGCACATATCCTGGTGAAAGTATTTGACCGTTACATACCAACGGATGAGGAAAGTTCTGTCGAATCTGTCATTGATGGTTCTGTTTTCCAGAATCTGCATCCGGTAGATTCAGCTGAAGATGACGATACTTCTTTATAAAATCTTTTGTTCGAGTTCAAAAGGGGCTGTCTATTTCCCGACAGCCCCCTGTTCTAACATGTTCATTTGATGGACGATTTTATCCTGCGAACAATAAACCTTATTATTCACTGTCTGTAAAGACTGAAACTGTCTTAAATCAAATTATGCTCTTTGCGAAGTTCTTCTTCTATCTTTTTACCTTCTTTTTCTTCTGCTTCCTTCCGAAGTTCTTCCTTCATTTTTTCGTATTCTTTTTCCCCCATCTGATATAGCCTCCAGCAGGATTGCATATTAAAATCCCCCTCTGATCTGATATTGCATCAGACCAGCGGAGGATTCTTTTTTATCTTTCCTGATCATACTTTACAAATGCATCTACCTTGGGCTGTGAACCGCAGCCTTTTACGAATTCATTTGTAAGGAATTCGGTTGTCAGAAATTCTCTTTCCTTGCATCCTGTTGTAAATGCACCCATGCAGATGATGTTAGCGTCATTACTCAGTCTTGCTCTCTGGGCAGAGTAATAATCTGTTACCAGTGCTGCATAGGCACCTTTCACTTTATTTGCTGCGATGGACATTCCGATTCCGGTTCCGCAGATCAGGATACCACGGTCATATTCACCGGCTGCTACGGCTTCTCCGACTTTTATGGCAACATTGGCATATATCGGATCTTCACTTCCAAAGTCTGAGACTTCTCCGTATCCTTTTGCTTTTATGTAGTCCATCAATTCTTCTTTTTCTTTCTGTGCATTCGGGTCACAGCCTATTGCAATTTTCATTTTGACACCCCCCGGATTCCTTATTCTAATACGGATTTCATACCATCTGCCATTGCCTTCAGCATGATACAGCAGGATGTTGCTCCGGCATCCAGAACACCTCTGGAACGTTCACCCAATCTGCTGGAACGGCCATACTTTGCAACCATGTCTTTTGTAGACTCTTTTCCTGTCTCTGCACAGTCCTTCATTTCATCCANTTCATGCACTCCACGCATGGATTTAAGGTATCTACCAGTGTCTTGTCTCCAGGTCTTGCATCCACGATGCCATACAGTCCTTCCAGTCCTGCTTCCAGCATTTTTGCAAATACTTCCAGGGTAATGTCTTCTTCCTCTTCAGCAGAATCTGCCATGTCCATGAAAATGGTTCCATAGATCGGTCCCATAGATCCGCCGATCTCATTCAGCAGAACCATTCCAAGGTCATTCAATCCGTCTGTAAATGTGGTTTCATCTTCTCCCAGACGTTCCCCATAGGTAACAAATCCTTTGTTCATATTCATTCCATGGTCTCCGTCACCGATCAGGCCATCGATATCACCCAGATACTGTTTATTTTCATGAATAGCCTGTACCATATTCAGCAGAATCGGACGGCCTTTTGCGTTTTTTACTACCATTTTTCCGCGCTCCTTTTAAACCTGTGTCAGACCCATTGTATTGCAGTCCAGATCAATCAGTTCTTTTAATTCATCATCCAGTTTCATAACGGTTAAAGTTGCTCCCATCATGTCCAGAGAAGTAAAATAGTTACCTACATATGCTTTATGAATGCGAATGCCTTTTTCCACAATCAGTTTTTCAATTTCATTATACAGTACATATAATTCCATAACCGGTGTAGCACCCAGACCGGATACCAGAACAACTACTTCATCGCCGGATTCAAACGGGTAATCTGGTAATACGATATCTGTCATCCGTTTTGCCATCTTATCCGCAGTTTCCAGTTCACATACTTCGATTCCAGGCTCTCCATGATGTCCGATTCCCACTTCCATGGTTCCATCTTTGATCTCAAAATTTGGATGTCCAACTGCTGGCAGGGTACAAGGGGTCAGACCGATTCCCACACTTCTGGTGCTGTCGATTGCTTTCTGTGCAGCTGCAATGACTTCATCCAGATCTCCGCCAAGAGATGCCTTTGCACCGCCACATTTCCACATCAGAATTTCTCCGGCCACTCCGCGGCGTTTTTCTCTCTGATCCTTTGGTGCAGAAGCCACATCATCATTGGCAACTACTGTTTTGACTGTCAGGCCTTCTTTTTTCGCCATTTTCACAGCCATTTTTACATTCATGTTATCACCGGAATAATTTCCGTAGAGACACGCTACACCTTTTCCGCCATCTGCTGCTTTGAATGCATCCAGAAAAGCTGCTGCTGTAGGAGAAGAACAAATCTCGCCAACTGCTGCGGAATCACACATATTCTTTCCAACATATCCGATAAATGCAGGTTTATGTCCTGATCCGCCACCGGTTACCACACCAACTTTTCCTTCTACAGGTGCATTGACTGCTGCCAGTACTCTTGGATGGCTGGTTTTCTTTACGATATCACCATGGGTTTTTACAAACCCTTCCAGCATTTCGTCTACAATATTATCCGGATTATTTAAAATTCTCTGCATAATTTATTTTTCCTCTCTCCTATTTAATTGTATATCCGCCATCAATCAGTAAGTTGTGACCGGTGATCATTGCTGCGCCTTTACTGCAAAGGAATGCGATCACTGCTGCGATCTCTTCCGGTTCTGCAAATCTCTCTGCCGGAATCTCTTTCTTGAATGCATCTCCTACCGGGCCATCCCATGCCTTATGTCCGAGTGCTGTTAATACTACGGTTGGTGCTACGGCATTGACACGAATACCGTATTTGCCCCATTCCATTGCCATCACTTTTGTCATGGCAATAATTCCGCCCTTAGCGGCACAATAAGCCACATGTTTATCCAGTGCAATAACACCTGCCTGAGAAGCAATATTTACAATACTTCCCTTCACTCCGTTATCAATCATATATTTTCCAACAGCCTGTGCCATAAAGAAGCTTGCTGAAAGGTTGATATTGATGGTTCTGTTCCAGAAATCTTCGCTGATAATTTCTGCACTTTCCAGTGCTACGATTCCTGCACAGTTTACCAGTATATCAATCTGTCCGAAGGCTTTTACGCCTTCTTCGATAACATGCTGTCTGTATTCTGCATCACATACGTTTCCGGCAACTCCGATTGCCTTATCGCCGCCCATTTCTTTTGCAATATTATTTACTTCAGGATTTAAATCTGCCAGAACTACATTTGCTCCCTGCTTTAAGAAAAATTCTGCTGTTTCATTTCCGATTCCGGCAGCACCACCTGTAATGACTGCTGTTTTTCCTTTCAGTCCAAGATCCAGTGACATAATTTCTTCTTTTGAAAAATTTGGTAACATAATTGTACTCCTCCGATTCTGTTCTGTTTTTATATCAGTTATTTTTGTTTAAGAAAGGCGGGGACTTCACGCCACCCGCCCCATTTGATTTATCTTAGTATCTGTCAACGTATTCGTCCGCGTTGTCCGGTGTAATCATCTGGAAAGGAATCCAGATTTCTTTTTCCACTTCTTCTCCATTTAAGTATGCAACTGCTGCATCGATTGCACCTGAGATCTGGCCTTCTGCATCCTGGAAGTCAGAAGCAATCATTCTGCCTTCTTTTACAGCTGCAACTGCATCTGTGATACCATCAATACCGATACATGGGATATCATATCCTTCTGCTTCAATGGCCTGACGTGCGCCAAGTGCCATTTCATCATTTTCAGCAACAACGGCATTGATTTCATCGCCATATGTGGTCAGCCATGTCTCCATAAGTGTCATAGCTTCAGAACGTGACCAGTTTGCTGTATTGTATTCCAGCACTTTGATGTTTTCATGATCTGCCAGTACATTGTTGATACCTTCCCATCTCTGAAGCTGTGCTGACTGTCCCATAGGTCCTTCAATAATTACGATATTAAAATCATCAGACTTCATATAATCGATCATGTACTGCATAATTTCTTCACCGGCGCCAACGTCCTGTGAGCCAACATATGCGGTAAGAAGATCTGTGTTAACCATTGTATTTACACCAAAAACAGGGATTCCGGCTTTGTCTGCTGCTTCTACGCAGGCTACACATGCATCTGCATCCTGAGGATTCAGAATAATAGCATCTACACCATTGGCGATCATGGTTTCAACCTGGTCAAGCTGTGTAGCAGCATCATTATTTCCATCGTAAGATACATAATCAATACCGTTTTCTTCACAGTACTTGGTCGCATAATTATCCATTCTCATACAGAACTCAGTCTGCAGTGTATAGTAGGTTGCACCAATTGATACGGTATCTTCTGCCATTGCTGCTGTTCCTGCTCCCAGTGCCATTACCATTGTTCCTGCCAGTGCCATTGCGATTTTCTTGTTCATTTCCTTTTCCTCCTTTTAACCCTTATATAGTTTTTGTAACCGGATTACTCGATTTCCGATCACCCTTTTAACAGATCTTCTGCGATCTGCCAAATACATAATTCAAGACTGCCCCATCAATCTGAACTTAATCCATCCATCATAACTGCTGCGATTACTACGAAACCTTTTACAATCATCTGATAGTAAGCAGATACACCCAGCATATCCAGACCGTTTGACAAGCAGACCATCAGGAGAATACCTACGATAGTTCCCCAGAGTCTTCCTTTTCCACCTGCAAGAGAGGTACCACCGATTACAACCATTGCGATCGCATCTGTTTCATAACCGTCACCGGTATTCGTTACACCGGATGTTACACGGGCTGTTGTAATAATTCCTGCCAGTGCTGCCAGTATTCCGGATAAAATATATACAGAAGCTGTAATTTTCTTTACATCAATACCGGAAACTCGTGCTGCTTTTGCATTACCGCCGACTGCAATGACATATCTTCCATATCTGGTTTTGTACATCAACAGGAAACAGCCGATCAGAATGATGGTAAATACGATAATTGGAATAGGAATTACATTAAATACCATTCCACCACCGATTGCCTTAAAAGATTCACTTAAGTTTGGAATCGGCTTTGCATTTGTTAATATGTAGGTAAGACCTTTGGCTACACTCATGGAACCAAGTGTTCCAACGAATGCCGGTACCTTCAGGTATGCTATACAGATACCGTTGAATAATCCGACTGCAAATCCCATCAGCAGACCTACCAGAACCGCTACGATCCACGGCATATTCATGGATGCCTGTGCGAAGTATGCAGAATACATACCGGCACATCCCATTACCGCTCCTACAGAAAGGTCAATGCCTCCTGTCAGACAGACAAATGTCATACCTATGGCAAGAAGTCCGTTGATCGATGCCAGTCTCAGTACATTTCGTATATTTAATGGACTGATAAATCTTGGTTTAATAATTGTAATGATGATACAGAGCACAAACAGTGCAACTAATGATCCATATTTGGAGATAAAATTTTTCCGCGCCTGTGCCTTCATGGACGCGCTCATTTCTCCTGTATTTTTCATCTTCCCTTACCTCCTCCTTAGGTTACATATGCTGCATAGCTAATTTCATCAGAGACTTCTGATTAAATTCATTTTTGGATAATTCCCCACTCATTTTGTGGTTACTCAATACCAGGATTCTGTCTGACATACCCATGGCTTCCGGCAGTTCCGATGAAATCATAATAATTGCTTTGCCTTCTGCAACAAATTCATTCATCAGTTTATAGATCTCTGCCTTGGCACCGACGTCAATACCTCTGGTCGGTTCATCAAAAATAATCACATCCGGATTTTTCAGCATCCATTTGGCAAGAACCACTTTCTGCTGGTTTCCTCCAGAAAGATTCTTTACTGCCAGATTCGGACTGGTTGTTTTTACTTTCAGATCTGTAATCTCTTTTCCAACTCTGTCCTTTTCTTCTTTCTGTTTTATAAAAATCTTTCGGCTCAGCTCTTTCATCGAAGGTAATGTAATATTATGAGCAATGCTCATAGGAAGTACTAATCCCTCGCCCTTCCGGTCTTCTGTCACATAGGCAAGTCCGTTTTTAATTGCATCAACCGGTTTTTTGAATTCTACTTTCTGACCTTTCAGATAAACTTCCCCACTGTCCGGCTTTGTGATTCCAAACAATGCCTGCATCGTTTCCGTTCTTCCTGCTCCTACCAGTCCCACCAGACCGAGAATTTCGCCTCTGCGAAGTTTGAAACTGATATTTTCAAATACACCTTCCTGTGTAAAATTTTTTAATTCCAGAATGGTATCTCCGATTTCTACCTTTCTTTTTGGATACTGTTCTGTCAGTTCACGACCAACCATTGCCTTTACTACCATGTCATTGGTTGCTTCTTTTGTGTTCCAGGTTGCAATGCTTGCTCCGTCACGCAGGACCGTAATCTGATCGGTAATGGTATAGACTTCTTCCATTTTATGGGAAATATAAATGATACCTGTTTTTCTCATTTTCAGATCCCGGATAATGCCATACAGGTTTTCTACCTCTCTGTCAGTAATGGAGGATGTTGGTTCATCCATTATCAGGATTCGTGCATTTTGTGATACTGCTTTCGCAATTTCCACAAGCTGCTGATCTGCCACTCTTAATTTTCCCATCTTGGTTTTCGGATTCAGGTTAATGTTCAGATTCTTAAGAAGCTCTTCTGTGTCTTTATACATTTTCCTGTAATCAATAAATCCGTTTTTTACAGGCTCTCTTCCAAGATATATATTTTCTGCCACTGACATTTCTACAACGGAAGACAATTCCTGATGGATCATGGCAATTCCCAGTTTCTGGGCATCATGTGGAGATTCTATATTGACCTCCTGGCCATCAATCCTGATTGTTCCGCCATCACGTTTGTGGATTCCAACGAGTATGTTCATCATTGTCGATTTTCCTGCACCATTTTCTCCCATCAGTGCAAGAACGGTTCCGGCTTCCAGCGTCAGATCAACGGAATGAAGCACTTCATTTCCGTAGAAACTTTTGCGGATCCCACGCATTTCCAGTAACACACTCATATGTTCACCTCCTGTCTGATTTATGGTTCTTTGTAACTGTTCAGTACCTTCACATTGGGTTCTGAATAGTTATGGTTCTTTTTCATTTCGTTTCTGTTCTTTTGATGATTGCATTCTATCATGCGCCTGTTTTTTTCAAAAGGGGATTCCTTTTGGACAGAGAGGGGGTATTTTTGGATTTTGTATAGTTATTATCTGTTTCATCAATGTTTTTTGTCTATTTTTTCATTCTTCTCGTATTATATATGGAATTATTGTTATATTTTTATCATTTTTATATGCTTATTTGTGCGTTTTTGCTTCTGTAACTCAAAAAATGAACGGATGCATATCTCAACTTCAGATCATACATCCGTTCTCTCTTATTCCATCTCAAGTCTCACTAAGCAAGTATTCAAATTCTTTTCTGTTTAAAATTCCGATATTTTTTCCATCTTTTACAAAAACAAGCCGATCTGCCAGAAGAAGTACATTCTGATAATTCACTGTCACAATCACTACTGCAATTCCATGATCCAGCAATTCTTTCATCAATTGATAAATCAGTGTCCGCAATTTCAGATCTGTATTTAAAAACGGATGAATGCAGACGACGATATCAGGGTGTTGCAATAAAATACGTCCATATATCAATCGGTACTTCTGATAAATGGTCATGTTTTTCACTTCCGTGCCATTTTGCGGCATTTTTTCTCCCATTCGTTCTCTTGCAATTGCTTTTCTCGTCTCCTTACGATGCCACAGACCTTTGAGCAGATGATCCGATGTAAGACACAGATTATCCTCATAACTCATATTTTTAAACAGCATATTCTCTGCCGGATTATCCAAAACCACAGCTATTTTTCTGGTATCTTTCTTTCTATACGGCTTTCCCCTGTATAAAAGCTGACCGGAATCTCCCCGCCCTTCAGTAAAAGCATATTCCAGATCATCATAGATCTGTTCCCCTCCATCGTGGATGACCAGACATTCTCCCCTGCGAATGCTGAAAGATAACTCTTTTATTTTATTGTAGGAATAATCTTTGAATCGAAAGATCCTCTCCACATCAGGCGAATCTTCTACCTGCGCACTTCTTTTTATCATTCCCTGGTAAGACAGCATATAATTTCGCAATACCCGCTCTGTCAGGTTTCTTTTCTCCAGTATTTTCACAATCCTTCCGGTTTCCATAATGGCTGTTCTGTCACACATTGCACATAATTCATCCTGACATGTACTTACATACAAAAATGTATTACCTTTTCCCGCATAATACCGCACCACCTGATATAATCTGTCCATCTGATCCGGTGTGATTACAGAACTGGGATCTCTCAGAATAATCACATCTGCTCTGCTTACCACAGCTTTCAGTATTTCCAGTATATACCGTTCAAATACGGACATTTCTTCCAGTGATTTGTTGAACTGCACTCCTATTTTCAGTTCATCTGTCAGCATCTTCATCTGACTTTTTATAATCCTGTTATTAATCCAGATCCCTTTATATCCTTTTCTCAAAATAAAAATATTTTCTTCCGGCGACAGATACTTTACCAGTATATTCTCATAAGATATCATCAGGACATTGTTCTCTGTTTCTGTTCCAATAGAAAAGGAATTTACCAGCTTCTCACGGATATAGATTTGACCATATAATATAGGCAGATTCTTCTGCATCAGTTCCAGCATTTTATTCAGCCCAAAAGAATCCAGTGGCAAAAGTCCCATCACTTCACCCGCATAGATCTGCAGATTCAGATTATCCAATATGGTAATATCATTTTCTACATAAGTAACCCTCTGCATACGCAGCACTTCTTTTTTCATGTGCCATACCCTGTTTTTCAAGCGGAGTGCTGTCACGCCTCACACTTTATTAAAATCGACCTTTTTCAGTTCTCTCCGACTGGTTACAAGCGGCAGTTCAATCATTACATCGGTGCCCACTCCCGGTGTACTGTATACTGTCATGCCATATTCTTCTCCAAAAATCAGATGAATACGGTTATTCACATTCACCAGCGCAATTCCACCTTTTTTCTTTTTGTTATGCAGGCTTTCAAACAGGGACTGATTCAGCTTGCGGTTCAGATCATCCAGTGCCTCTGGCTGCATTCCAATCCCGTCATCACTGACTTGAATAATCAGCCTCTTCTCTGTACATCTGAGAGCAATCCGGACTGTACTAAAGCCCATTTTTCTTTCAATCCCATGAATAATACTGTTTTCCACCACTGGCTGAAGAGTCAGTTTTGGAAGCAGACAATGATTTAACAGATCATGCTCTTCTTCATCATATTCTATAGTGAGACCGATTCTTTCTTCAAACCGGTATTTCTGTATGAGGAAATAAGTATTGATATTATCCAGTTCTTCCTCCAGTGTCACCATATTTTCCATGTTGCTGATGGTATACCGGAAAAAATGTGCCAGTGCCTCTGTCATGCAGACTACACTGTCCATGCCCGCTTCCATTGCTTCACTTCGAATGCTCTCCAACGTATTATACAAAAAATGTGGATTAATCTGATTCTGAAGTGCCAGATACTGTGCCTGTCTTTTATTTTCATTCAGCATCTGTTCCGACTTCAGCAGCTGTATCAACTCTGAAAATATCCTGTCCACTTCTTTTGTCAATGCTATTTCACTGTCCTGAAGCCCATCTATGGTATATCCCTTCAGAAAAAGAGTCATATTATTCTCTATTTTTTTATATGGCAGTACCACCTGTCTGATAATCATCAGACCGAGTATCACCAGAAAGATTCCTATTACCAGAACCAATATCAGATCTATTCTGTTTCTGCGTTTGTCATACAGAAGCTTCAGCCAGAACATCCCACACAGAATCATTAAAAGTGATCCAAAAAATTTTACTCTGCTTATCAGATATTTCCAGTCTTCTCCCATGCTGTACCCCTAACCGTATAATTTTCTGTATTCTCCCGGCTTTAACCCGGTATACTTGCGAAACATAGACGTAAAATGCTTTACATCACTGTAACCTACTTTTTCGCATACCTCTTTTACGGTGTCTTTCGTATCCTTCAACAGTTCCTTGGCTTTTTCCATCCTCAACTGTATCAGATAGTCTGCAAACCCTGCGCCTGTCTCTTTTTTAAAGAAACTGCTGAAATAGCTGCTGTTGAATCCCACTTTATCTGCCACCAGTTCCAGCGTGATTGGCTCCATATAATGATTCTGCATATACTGTTTTGCGATACGAATTGGTTTACGCTCTTCCTCCTCAAACTGCTGTTTCTTTTTCTGCAGAATCTGAACCAGTGTATTCTCCAACACTCCAAATAACTGATCTGCCGAACTGCAGTGCCCGCATTTTTTCCGGAACAGAATCAGCTGGTCATGTGCCTCTTCGCTTTGCAGTGTATTCACTGCATGTGTACCGATCATCATAACTGCTTTTAACAGATCTTCACCTGTAATATTCTTTACTTTGAGAATGTCTGTTCCAAACTTTTCCACGCCTTCTGCAATAATCTTTTCATCACACAGATCGGAGGCCTTATCAAATATTCTGCAATATGGTTCCGTCAGTTCTCTGCAGTCAAACTGATTATTTACCGCCGGTGGATCCAGAAGCCGCTCACCGCCTTCCAGTAGTCTGTTATCCATGGCTCTCCTGCAAGAATCCAGACTGTCATACAGTTTTTCCGTATTGTCTACATCAATTCCCATTGCCACTGAATATCTGGCATCCCACAGCCTGAACCTTTTTGCATTAATCTGATCTATAGCGTATCTTACCGACTTCCTGAAAATATGACTGTTTTCCTTTTCATAATTGCAGAGAATATAGCAATAACACTCTTCCTTATAGATCTCCATATCATTGCAGGTACTTTTCAGCTCTGCCTTTAGAATTTCTTCCAGTTCCAGCATAATAGAGCGTACTGACTGAATATCATGTTTCTCCGTATCATAATCCAGTTTTAGTAATAATACCCGGAATATTCCGTCTGAAAAATGATACAGATACTGTCTGTTCACTTCATCTCTGTCCGGTATTGGTCTGCGTGGCGATGCCAGAAGCAGATCATAAAAAACGGCACATCTTTTTCGAATATTATCATCTTCCATATACTGCAAAAGCCTGTTGCTGGTATCAATCCGTTTTTTCTCCTGAATACATCTTGCTCCCAGTTTCTTTAAGGAAGCAGTCAGTTCATCCTGTTTAATAGGTTTCAGAAGATATTCACTTACGCCGTAATGAATGGCAGACTGTGCATATGCAAAATCTGCATACCCGCTGATAATCAGAACCTCCATAGAAATTTTCTGTTCCCTTGCCTGCCGTATAATCTCTATTCCATCACATCCCGGCATGCAAATATCTGTGATCAATATATCCGGTTTTTCTTCATTCACCATCCTCAGTGCATCTATGCCATTATTTGCCACCCCCACAAGCTGCATATCCAGCTCATCCCAATTCACCAGCATTTGTATAAGACGGCATATCTTTTTCTCATCATCCGCAATCAGTACCTTCAGCATGATATTTCCCCCTCCCAAAACCAGTTTTTGTATAATTTGTTTTTTATAGTCCTTACCCATTATATATGATTTATATAATTTTCACAAGACGTCAGCATGGCAAGAACATTTTCTTTCTATCTTATCCGACCTGTCTCTCAAAAGAAAGAATCCTTTTTTCCGATAAGACAAACCGGGACAGCTACCATTTTGTCAACTGTCCCGGTTTTAAAAATAATATGATATTTCATATATGGCCAAAACGCTATTCCCACAAGGTGAGAACCACGTCTGTATAACGCAAAAAACACCGCCCCCGTAGCTACTAAGTCTACAAAAGCAGTGCCTTCAGTGCGCGATCAGGGGTGCGGTCGTCCAGTGGACGACTCTGCCATAGGCAGAAGCACCGACCGAGCCGGCAGGCGAGATCGAACCCTGGGCACCCTGATTAAGAGTCAGGTGCTCTGCCAGCTGAGCTAATCGAAAACCCCTAAAATACAGTATTTTTCTATTATCGAGAGAAGGTTATGGCACATCGCTTTGCATATTTATATCGGATTTGTATTCAAAGTGTATTCAACAAAAAATATAGCATCTTTTTATCTAGAATTAAGCTACATCATAACGTCTTTTAACATCTTTTTATCAACTTTCATACACCTTTCTGATCTTATCCAGATACTCTGTAAATTCATCAACTACCTTCTGCGGCTTCAGGATTTTTACATCATTTCCAAATCCAAGCACCCAACCGAAAAACTGGTCACTAACTTCAATCGGTGCTGTAATGCTAAAATAATGTTCGTCTACCACATTATAAAGAATCCCTTTCTTTCCAAATCGGTCAATAACCTTATCGGATTAAGAAGGGGCGGAGAAATCCGCTCATAGAAAAAAGGATCCCTCGCAAGGTAGAAGGCTAACAAACCTTGTCCTTGCAGGGATCCTTTCAATTGCTACTGGAGAAGCCGAAATGTGGTATTAACCGACAACCCCCTTTTTTACGCTCTCATATATTCCATCCAGTGAAAAATATCCCGATAAACATCTTCCCGGTCTACTTCATTCAGTATCTCGTGCCGGTCCTGTGGATAGAGCTTCAGGGTCACATCCTTCATTCCCAGTTGTTTAAACTGTTCATATACCTTCTTTACGCTCTTTCCCGCATTTCCCACCGGATCATCTTCTCCTGCTACCAAAAATACCGGAAGATTCTTCGGCATTTTGTCCAGTATCTCTTCGTCACTTAACATATGGATACTATAGAACAGATTGTAATACCCATTTAATGTAAACCGATAGGTGCACAGCGGATCTTTTACATAAGCAGCCACATTTTCTTCATTCCGGCTGAGCCACTGCCTGCCTTTTAATGAACCAAACTTGCGGTTGTAGCCCCCAAACGCCATGGCATCTACCAGAAAACTGCGATAATGCCATCCAGTAAATAATGCCATGGTCTTACAAAGTGCCATTCCAAATGCTGTGGCGATCCGTGGCTGATGTCCGGTTCCCATAATGATGGCACCTGCCAGCCCGCTTCCATGAAGGCAGAGATACTGACGTACCAGGAAGGATCCCATGCTGTGTCCCAGAATAAAATATGGTACATCCGGAAAGCGTTTCTGTATCATCAGGCGCAGACGGTGAATATCCCGCAGCACCACTTTATTGCCTTCTTTTTCTGCAAAATATCCAAGCCATGAATCATCCTGTACAGACTTTCCGTGTCCCAGATGGTCATTTCCCACTACCACATATCCCTGCCTGGTCAGAAAAGCCGCAAACTCATCATAGCGATCTATGTACTCCACCATTCCATGGGAAATCTGAAGTACCGCAGCCGGCTTCTCATCTGGTTCCCAACAAATTGCATGAATCTGAGTCTTTCCATCATGAGACGGATAGGTAAATTCCACCTTTTTCATTGTTCTGCAACCTCCCTTTTAAAAAAGCCTCTGCCAGAATTGCAGAGGCTGTGTTTTATTGTTTTGCTAATATATCAGCTAACTTTGCAAACTGCTGAAGTGTCAGTGCTTCCCCCCGGATGCTGGCTGACACGCCTAAGGCTTCTATTGCCTGAGCAATCTGTTCCTTGGTGTAGTGCAGATCCGGTGCGTTATTTAATCCATTTGCCAGTGTCTTTCTTCGCTGGTTAAAAGATGCCCGGATCAGGCGGAACATCAGCTGTTCATTTTCAGTTGCCACAGGTGGCTCACTGTAGCGGGTCAGACGAATGACTGTACTTCCCACCTTCGGTCTTGGCATGAAGCAGTTCGGCGGAACATTGGCTGCAATATATGGTTCACAATAATACTGTACCGCCAATGATAAGGCACCATAATCCTTTGTTCCCGGTCCAGCCTGCATACGCATAGCTACTTCCTTCTGCACCATGACCGTGATACTCTCCACCGGCACATGAGACTCCAAGAGTCCCATAATAATCGGTGTGGTAATATAATACGGGAGATTTGCCACTACTTTTACCGGCTTTCCACCGTTCTTTTCTTTCACAATTTTACAGATATCCAGCTTCAGTACATCTTCATTGATCACTTCTACATTGTCATAAGAAGCAAGCGTCTCGTGCAGGATCGGGATCAATGTCTTGTCGATCTCCACTGCCAGGACATGTCCTGCTGCCTCAGCCAGATACTGGGTCATGGTTCCGATACCAGGTCCGATCTCCAGCACAAAATCATCTTTTGTGATATCCGCAGACGCAATGATCTTATTCAGCACATGACTGTCAATCAGAAAGTTCTGTCCGAACTTTTTCTGAAAGGTAAATTCATACTTCTGAATCACCTCTATGGTCTTCTGTGGATTCGATAATTTTTCGTTAAATTCCATACATTTATTCCTTTTCTAACCGGTACACCCGGCATGCATTCTCCCAGGTTGCCTGCTCTACTTCTTCCTCAGATAAACCTTTCAATTCCGCAATGGTCTGTATCACATATGGCAAATTCAAAGAAGAATTCCGTTTGCCACGGTTCGGCACCGGTGCCAGATATGGACAGTCTGTTTCCACCACGATACGGTCTATCGGAGTATCTGCTACCACTTCCTTTAGTACTCTGGCATTTTTAAACGTCACCACGCCTCCAACGCCAATGTAATAGCCAAGTTTCCGATATTCTCTTGCCATCTCTGCGGAACCGGAATAGCAGTGGATAATTCCCCCGGCAAATCCAGGTTTTCCGGCATGTTCTGCTTTCATCAGGTCAAAGGTATCCTGCGCTGCTTCACGGCTGTGGATATTTACCGGAAGATTGCATTCCAGTGCCAGATGGAGCTGCTCTGCAAACCACTTTTTCTGGATCTCACGGGACTCTTTATCCCAGTAATAGTCTAACCCTATTTCGCCTACCGCTACTGCTTTTTCATGGGACAATAACCCCTTCAGCCACTGCATCTTCTCTTCATTTAACTCACCGACTTCATCCGGGTGCACACCAAGCGCACCGTAGATAAAGTCGTATTTCCGCATCAGATCATACGTTGCCTGCACACCGCGAAGGCTGGCTCCCACATTCACAATGCGTCCTATGCCGCCGGACTGCATATTTTTCAGGAGCTCGTCGCGGTCTTCATCAAATGCCTCATCATCATAATGGGCATGGGTATCAAATATCATGTATAACTCCTAACTAACAGATTTCTGCACCTGCAGGCATCTTCTTATCCGGCACCATCAATGCCAGTTCTCCGTTCTCATCTTCTGCACAGAGAATCATACCTTCAGACAGCACACCTGCCAGTTTCGCAGGTTTCAGATTTACCAGTACCATGACCTTCTTTCCAACCATTTCTTCTGCACTGTAATGTGCTTTAATACCGGATACGATCTGTTTTACCTGGCTTCCGATCTTCACCTGGCTGCAAAGGAGCTTTTTAGACTTCTTTACTGGTTCGCAGGCAATGATCTCGCCAACCTGGAACTGCATTTTTTCAAAGTCTTCAAAGGTGATCTCTGCCTTTGGTTCGATATCGATGACTGGTTCTTCCGGCTTTTCCTGCTGTCCGGAAACTGCCTTCTGTGCTGCCTGGAGCACTTCTACCTTTTCCATTACTTCCTTCAGATCCAGTCTTGCAAAAAGGATCTCTGGTTTGTCTGTTACTTTTGTTCCACTCTCGTAGAGACCAAACTGGTTCATCTGTTCCAGACCTCTCTTCTGTGCATTCAGCTGTGCCAGAATCTTCTTAGATGTTCCAGGCATGAAGGATTCCAGAAGTTCTGCACCGATGGCAATGCTCTCTACCAGATTGTACAGAACAGTTGCCAGACGATCCTGCTTGCTTTCCTCTTTTGCCAGAGCCCATGGCATCGTCTCATCAATATATTTGTTGCAGCGTTTGAACAATACAAAAATCTCGCTGATGGCATCTGCTACACGAAGCTGTTCCATCTTCTCAGTTACTTTACCCGGTGTGGCCAGTGCAACTGCCTTCAGTTCTTCATCTACCGGCTCTGTCAAACCCTTATTGGCAACGACGCCGCCAAAGTATTTATTAGACATAGAGATGGTTCTGTTTACCAGATTTCCCAGGGTATTGGCCAGATCGGAGTTCAGACGTTCTACCATCAGTTCCCAGGTAATGACACCATCGTTTTCAAATGGCATTTCGTGAAGTACGAAGTAACGGACTGCGTCCACACCAAAGAAATCTACCAGATCATCTGCATAGATCACATTTCCTTTGGACTTACTCATCTTGCCGTCACCCTGCAGCAGCCATGGATGTCCAAATACCTGCTTTGGTAATGGCAGATCCAGTGACATCAGGAAGATCGGCCAGTAAATCGTATGGAAACGAATGATATCCTTACCGATCAGGTGCAGATCTGCCGGCCAGTCTTTTTTGAACTGTTCAGTGCTGTTGCCGTCACAGTCATAGCCGATACCGGTGATGTAGTTGGTCAGCGCATCCAGCCATACATAAGTAACATGCTTCGGATCAAAGTCAACCGGAATGCCCCATTTGAAAGAGGTTCTGGATACACACAGATCCTGCAGTCCTGGAAGCAGGAAGTTGTTCATCATTTCATTCTTTCTGGATACCGGCTGAATAAATTCCGGATGGGTGTTGATATGTTCAATCAGCCTGTCTGCATATTTGCTCATCTTAAAGAAATATGCTTCTTCCTTTGCCGGGGTTACTTCACGGCCACAGTCCGGACATTTGCCATCTACCAGCTGAGATTCCGTAAAAAAGGATTCACAAGGGGTACAGTACATTCCTTCATAATATCCTTTGTAGATATCTCCCTTGTCATACATCTTCCTGAATATCTTCTGAACCTGTTTTTCATGATCTTCATCTGTGGTTCGGATAAACTTATCATAAGAGGTATCTACCAGATCCCATATTCTCCTGATCTCTCCTGCGACTTTGTCTACATATTCCTTTGGTGTGATACCTGCTTCTTCTGCCTTCAGTTCGATCTTCTGACCATGTTCGTCTGTACCGGTCTGTAAAAATACATCATAGCCCTGTGCTCTCTTGTAACGGGCAATGGCATCTGCCAGAATAATCTCGTATGTGTTGCCGATATGTGGTTTGCCAGATGCATAAGCAATGGCAGTGGTCATATAAAACTTTTTCTTTTCCATTTTTAATCTCCTTCCATGACTAAGATCTATGAAATAAAAAACCCATCTTCTCAAACCGAGAAGACAGGTCAATACCCGTGTTACCACTTCACTTTATCCATACCTCGCAGTATGAACCTCTGCGGGTGCGTCTACACCCTTCCGCTATAACAGGCGATCCTGTCGCAGCCTATATCAGGACCTCATCACCCCGGTCTTCATAGTCGGTGCGCCGCTCCGAAGCCATTTTCCATCTATCGGTGCATATCCCTCTCAGCCTGTGGGAATTCTCTGTAATGTCCCGTATAAATGTACTCTCTTCATCCATGCGTTTCCATTTGCTTTTAGGCTAACACAGGAATCTTTTTCTGTCAAGGCTGGTCTTGCTTTCGCAACATCTCTTCTTCAAATATATCTTTCAAAGTACTCAATGCTGTACGGAAAGAACTCCAGGTCAGGCTTTTACTGCCCTCTCTCCGGTCAATCATCAGTTCCCTGTTCAGTTTTCCATTTCTTCCACGCTTCAGTTCATACCGGAAAGGCAGCCCTGATACGGTACGAAACGGATAATTCTGCCATTTTCTTTTCATCTCTTTCTGATACAGTCTCATGCTTCTTCTCTGCACTCACACTTTTATCAGGAGTCTCTGGTTAGGCCAGTGTCGTCTTCTTCAGATCTTCTCTCAATTCGTCCTGAATATCCTTCAGACACTCCAAAAGCAGTGGATTGAACTGTCCACACTCCCCTGCGAGTATCATTTCCATAGTCTTTTCATGAGAAAAAGCCTTTTTATATACTCGTTCGCTGCTCAATGCATCATAGACATCAGCCAGTGAAACCACCTGCGCTGCAATCGGAATCTCTTCCCCCTTCAAACCATCCGGATATCCCCTGCCATCATAGCGTTCATGGTGCCAGCGGCAAATCTGACAGGCAATCTTAATCAATTTTTCATTCTGATAGATTCCCATACTTTCCAGCATATCTGCACCGATCAGCGTATGCGTCTTCATAATCTCGAATTCTTCCTTCGTCAGTTTCCCCGGTTTATTCAGAATCTTATCATCGATACCGATCTTTCCAATGTCATGAAGCGATGAAGCAGTGGTAATCAGGCTTCGATCTGCTGCCGTCAGATTGTATTTGCCTGTTTTTTCTACCAGACGCTCCAGAAGGCGTTCTGTCAGTATATTAATATGAAGAACATGCTGACCACTTTCTCCATTTCGAAACTCCACAATATGACTGAGGATGCTGACCATCATCTTATTGTTTTTCTCTTTTTCATAGTTCTGGTCGCTGATCAGCCTGGTCAGCCTTCTCTGCTTGGCATACAGCTTAATCGTATTATATACACGGCGATATACGATTCTGGCATCAAACGGGCGATTGATATAGTCAGAAACTCCCAGTTCATAAGCTCTCCGAATCGTATTCTGACTATCCTCACTGGAAATCATAATAACCGGAATATCATTAATCAAATGCTTTCGATTCATCGCAGACAGAACTTCAAATCCATTCATTTTCGGCATGACAATATCCAGAAGCACCAGTGAGATCCCGGTTCCGTACTGGGAAAGCATTTCCATGCACTGTTCTCCGTTCTCTGCCTCCAGAATATCGAATTCATTCTCCAACATAGCCGAGAGCAGTTCCCTGTTTATCTCAGAATCATCTACAAGCAAAATCTGAGAACGCAGTCTGGTGTGGATACCTTCGCTGTTCTGATTACCCGGCAATGGTGACATCTCTGTCACGACCATATTCTTACTGCTCTTTGCCTGATACATCAGTTGATCTGCACGGTCTACCGCACGATCCAGTGGTTCATTCGCCGACACCAGTCCGCCTATGCTGACCGAAAGATGCAGATTGGAATACCCGGGCACGGCAGCTTCGCTGATCTGCTTCTGTATCTGATGAAGCTTCTCATCAAAGACCTCTTCCGTCACATCATACATCAGAAGCAGGAACTCATCTCCTCCATAACGTACCAGCACATCCGTCTTTCGGATAAACTTCCGAATCACCTTCACCATAGTCTCCAACGCAATATCGCCTGCATTGTGTCCACAGGTATCATTGCAAAGTTTAAAATCATCCATATCGATCATGGCTACACCTGCCAGATCAGTTCTGCCTTTTAATTCATCTTCAAAGTAACGACGGTTATAAGCTCCGGTCATTGCATCTTTGTAAAGCTCATCATTATATCCTGAGAGCTTACCAGCCAGCTTCCTTCTTCCATCGGCATCCAGCAGAGAATCTTCATACATCTTCTTAACCAGTTCCATAACGTATGGTTTTCCATCAATCTCCACATATCTGGATATTACCTGATAGATATCATCTCCCTGAAACTCCAGCTTTGTCCGCTCTGTCTTTTCCTTCCATACCTTTAAAGAAATGCAGTTCTCACAGAGGATGTCCTTCTTCCAGAACTTATAGCACTGACAACAGTCTGATACCGTTCCTGTCAGACGTCCCTTTTCCAGTGCTTTCATATCTTCCTCGCCCAGCAATCTCACCACCGAAAAAATCTTCCGGTAGTACTCCATCTCTTTTTCTGCTTCCTGTCTAGTCATCTGATAATCTTCTTTCATTTATAACTGTCAAAAAAGCGGCTTCCGATACTACATTGCTACGTTGTAGCATCTGGAAGCCGTAAATATTCCAAATACACATCTACTTTGTATTATACGAAACTCTTTTCATTTTGTCTACCGCAAATCCCTGCTTTCCTGGCTTAACAGACCTGTTTATATTCCATCAGCTTTTGTCTGGCCTCCCGGCTCAGGTGCTTTGGCACATCAATCTGTACCGTCACATACTGATCTCCATGAACGGATGGATTCTTCATAGACACAATTCCCTTGCCCCGCAAACGGATCTTCGTGCCAGACTGTGTTCCCTCTTTGATCTTGCAGATCACATCGCCATACAGAGTCTGTACTCTCGCTTCACCGCCAAAGACAGCGGTTGTATATGGAATGTTCACTGTCGTATACAGATCCTGTCCTTTTCGTTCATATCCAGACTTACTCTGCACATTGACTTTCAAAAGCAGATCTCCTGCCTCGCCGTTGCTTCCCGGCATTCCTTTACCTCGCAGACGAATCAACTTGCCGGTATCGATACCTGCCGGAATGTGCACCTGAAGGGAATGCTGAGTTCCATCTGGATTCTTCAGAGAAATCACCTTGTCGCAGCCAAAAACAGCATCTTCAAATCCAACTGTCACTTCCGCATTCAGATCTGCTCCCTTCTGCGGGCCGTATCCACTGTCAAAGCCAGCTCCATCCCAGCTGCTTCCGCCGCCAAAATTCATATGGTCACCCCAGTCAAATCCTCCGAAATGCATACTGCTGCCCCTTGCAGACCGTCTCGATCCGGATCCTCTGCCATGAAAAGCATTCTTGAACATATCTCCAAACAGATCATCCATATTACCTTCATAATGATACTCCCGGTATCCACCATTACCTCCCGTGAAATCCTGGTATCCCTCGGCACCGCCTCCCGGTGCTCCATTCTGATCAAACGCAGCATGCCCAAACTGATCATACAGTTTCTTCTTCTCTGGATCACTCAGGACATCATATGCTTCTGCGATCTCCTTAAACTTTTCTTCTGCTGCCGGATTTCCTGCATTGTTATCCGGGTGATATTTTTTCGCCAGTTTCCTATATGCTTTTTTTATCGCAGCGGAATCTGCGCTGCGACTGATTCCAAGTACTTCATAGTAATCTCTCTTTTCGCTCATGCATCTCACCTCCTGCATGTCATAATCACATAGGCTCTTTCTGTTCTATTTGTAATATAACACGTGTTTTTTCTGTTGTCAACGAATCACGAAAACATATTTTTGAAATTTATGTGAACAAAATCGTTTTATTTATTTTTTCCATAATATAAAAAGACAGTCTGAGCAGGCATAGATAATCGGCATCCTGGACTGGTACGCATCCAGAATAAAATCCAGTGATGCCTCATCAAAATGATATGACCAACGCATACCGCCGCTCTTCCGGCAATGACCAAGAGCTATGACTGCCTGAAAATAATAGGTCGGTAATTCCATAATATTGTTCATCACATTACTGACTCCGGCTTTAAATAATCCCTCCCGTACTACCACGCCCAGTTCGGATGTATCGTTTCGGTTCATTTTCAGATTAATCAGAATCCCGATATGCCCCTGATGTACAAAAGCTTTGCTGCCGTGAATATTGCTCTCAATCTCATTGCACAGGCTGATGGACGTATGCAGTGTATCCACACGTTCTTCCAGTGACAGGCATACCGCCACATAAGGGTCAGTCAGATTCCACCCCATCAGAGTGATTCGTTCACTGACCTCCTCCTGGCTGTGATTTTTTTCATTTACCAGATCTTCTAACAGATTTACCAGAATCTGATCATAGGTACGGTTGTTCTGATGCTTATAGTTCATGGCCCGTACAATGAATTCTGCCAGATACTCTGCTGCTTTCATCTGCCCTGGTTTAATTGCCGTATCCAGTTCACAGATCACCAGCCGCCCCATATACCGGCCGCTGGTATTCCAGAGATTCACATAAATATCCCGGTATCCTCTCAGATGATCCGGGAAAATCTGTGCTCCACGGGTGGTCATAGTATAACGGTATTCCGACGAAGTGCGAAACTCATTAATTGCATCCATCGGTGTAATATTGTTACCGGTATATTTGTCCTTTGTCCACTGAATCATCTCCGGTCTCAAATCCGGGCAGGCGATCTCAAAGAACTGGTCATCATGGACAAACAGAGGATTGTGAAAAAACTGCAGACTGGCATCACACAGTCTTTGGATATTTCCGCTGCGGATCATGATATTCTATTGGAAACCATTTAAGAAAATCATCAACGCACTGGTGGATATGGATGTAACCCCTTATCTCTATACCGAGGGCAAATACAATACCCGTCTGGAACAGCTCCGGGATCTGCCAAAGGGTAAATGCATGATTCATTTCGAAACCGTAGATATGAAAAAAGCAAAGGAGATCGTTGGCGGCAACTCCTGTATCGTAGGAAATCTCTCTGCTTATCTTCTGGAGATGGGTACACCAGAGCAGGTAACCGAAGAAGTGAAAAAATTGCTGGATATCTGTATGCCAGGTGGCGGTTATATCTTTGACTGCAACGGTTCTATTGATATTGCCAAAGAAGAAAATATCGATGCCATGTACAATGCTTTGCTGAAATACGGTAGTTATAAATAGTCTAAATTATTCAGGAACACTAAAAAAGCCGGGGCTTAAAATAAGTCCCGGCGACTATAAGGAGATTTCCTTAACCTTCAATGGCAATATAACCATCTTTTTCTATTTTCTCAGGTGCTTTCTTTGGCACGGACAGTTTCAGAATACCATCTTCATATTTTGCATGAATGTCTTCTTCGCTTACTGCATCGCCTACATAAAAGCTTCGGCTCATGCTGCCCGCATAGCGTTCACGCCTGATATAATTACCTTCTTTATCTTTTTCATCTTTATCCAGTCCCTTTGCAGCAGAAAGTACCAGATAACCATCTTTCAGCTGTACCTGAATCTCGTCTTTCTTAAATCCCGGAAGATCGACATCCAGTTCATAGCTTTTATCCGTTTCACGGATATCTGTCTTCATCATGTTCTGTGCATGTTTTCCATACAGAGGATTCTTCTTACCCCACAGCTGTTCACTGTTAAATGGGAAATTATCCCATACATCATCAAATAAGTTTTCTCCAAAAATACTAGGCATCATCATAAGTCATCTCTCCTTTGCTGTCAAATTCTGTTATTTATGTCAAATGATTACAATAAAATTCTTGTTTCAGGCAGCGTCCCTTCCGGGACGCCACCCTTTTATATCCGTTTCAGTAGCATTAGTCGGATCAGCCCTCAATAGTAATATACTTCGGGTCACTGGCTGCCGGTTTCGCTTCCTTCTTCGGAACGAAAAGCTTCAGGATACCATGTTTGTATTCACCTTTAATGTCTTCCTGAGTCACTTCTTCGCCTACATAAAAGCTTCGCTCGCAGGCTCCTGCGTAACGTTCACGTCTGATGTAGTGTCCCTTCTTATCTTCATCGTCTTCATCCAGACCTTTTGCTGCACTGACAGTTAAGTAACCATCTTTCAATGCAACTTTGACTTCCTCTTTCTTGAAGCCAGGAACATCAACAATCAGTTCATAACCTTCCGGTTTTTCCTTAATATCTGTCTTCAGGAGATTCTGTGCTCTTCTACCGTACAGCTTCTTTTCCACTTTCTTCTCATCTTTGTCATCATAATAGAATGGTGTAAAGAAATCATCAAATAAGTTTTCTCCAAAAATACTAGGCATTAACATAAGTCATATCTCCTTTCAAAAGCTCCCTGGATCTTCACGATCCAGTCTGCTGTATTATCATTTCTAGTTCTTCGAACATCTGGAATACCTTTTCTTTTATCTCTCTTCCTTTGTTCTATTTGTAATATAACACGCATTGTTAGCACTGTCAAGAGGTGAGTGCTAATTATTTTGTGAAGATTTTGTGAACGCTATAAGCCATGCAAAATGGTGAAAAAAGACGCCCTGCAAGTTTACTTGCGAGGACGTCTTTTTTGCTATTTTATAGGGCGACAGCCCTACAGCGAGGGAATTCTTTCCCGAGCTGTGCATGGCGTATCTCACAGCTTCACGGGGTTTTTTCACTTGCTTTTGCACGGAGGTTTCTTGATTTGACCACATTTTTACGACAAATTCTTTTGCATTTTCCCGGTTCTCCTGACTTTAACTAATATCATCCACACATAAAATCAAATACATAGTACTGTAAAATCGAAGTAAATATTTCTACCAACAGAACCTTTTATGACAACATCTCTTTCACACAAGTACTCCGATAATCACTCGGTGATATTTTATATCTTTCTTTAAATACTCGGTTAAATGTCCTCTGACTTTCAAATCCACTATCCAGACAAATGTTTGTAATAGAATCACTTGTATTTTCCAAACGATGGCATGCATGGTTCAGCCTTGCATCGTTAAGATATTGATTAAAGTTTTTATGGAATGTTTTGGAAAAGATCCTGGATAAAACATATTTGCTCACCCCCAGATCTTTTGCCATCTCTTCCAACGAAAATTTCTTCTTAAAATTTGCTGATATATAGGAAACTGTCTGATAAATAAGATCGTTGCTCCCCACATTACTCTTTTCTACCAAATTTAATTTTCCTATGCAGCGTGCCAACACAATTTGAAGATATGCCTGTGCAACAGTAATATCCGACTGTTCTGTCTCTAAAATCGCATTTATAACCCTATATACCTCCGGTTCAACCTTTTCCGCTTTGATGATCGGGTATTCAGGAGCCATGGATTGCATGATATCTGCAAATTTGGCAATCGTAAATGGCGATGCAATCAGATAAGTTGCTTTATTTACACCGGGTGTCAGTACCTGATAGTGATGAATAACATCTGGAAATACAAAGCCTATATCTCCTTTATCCATATGATATAGTTCCTGTCCGACACCAAGCTCTAATGCTCCACTTGTTACACAAACGATCTCCAATGCATTATGAAGATGTGGTTCAATATGTTTTGACTTCCTATTTATTGCTATGATCTCCTCTTTTGTGTCAACATATTTTAACTGCATGAAATACTCCCCTTTGCAACATTTGTCTATATCTTCTTTCGATTTAGCAAGCAATCCTTTTACACCTATCTTATAATCAACTTGTAAATAAGGAAAGGAGGAATTGCAAATGAGCAACCTAAAAAAATATCTGAATGACCTTTTAGTATTCTACACTGAATATTTTGAGCATCCTTACCATGTATAAATACTAAAAGGACTATTTTGTGAAAACTGAATATTTTCTTAAGGCCATTTCACAAAAATGAAGTGGTCCTTTTTTTATAAACTTTCAATAAATCTTTTGAATGCAGCTTTCCCTTCATCTGTTCTCTTGTAAACGCCTGCATCCTCCAGAACTTTCGCAAACACAATTCCAATTTCTTTCTGTATGATAGAATGAATATTACTATCTGTAATCTTATATTTTGGCATCCATCCCTCTGCCCATTCAGCATGGGCAGCCATTGTTTCATTCTGTCTCAGGTCTTCATGATTCAGAATTGCCTGTTCTAGTTCTACCATCTCTTTCTTCAATCTGGCAGGTAATACAGCCAGTCCCATAACTTCAATCAGTCCAATATTTTCCTTTTTGATATGGTGATACTCAGCATGCGGATGGAAAAGTCCGAGAGGACAATCAACAGTTGTGATATTATTACGCAAAACCAAATCCAGTTCATACAAATCTCCACGCATCCTTGCAATCGGCGTAATTGTATTGTGTGGAATACCATCCGTTTCACTGAAAATATTAACTTCTGGATCCGAATATCCACGCCACTTCGTAAGGATATGATTTGCAGCCGCTACAATACTATCCATTGCTCTCCCCTGCAAACGGATCACTGACATCGGCCACTTTACAATTCCTGCATGTATATCTGGATATCTCTCTAAGTCAAATTCCTGTTCATAAGGAGCTTTTGCCATAGCAAAGACATAACTGCCACCCTGAAAATGATCATGACTCAAAATAGACCCTCCTACGATTGGCAGATCTGCATTGGAACCTGCCATATAATGCGGAAACTGCTTAACAAAATCAAGGAGTTTATGAAAAGTTATCTCATTAATTGCCATCGGAATATGATTCTTATTAAATATAATGCAATGTTCATTATAATACACATATGGTGAATACTGCAAATAATACTGTTCTCCACACAGAGTAATTGGTATAATCCTGTGGTTTTGTCTTGCTGGATGTGAGAGGTGACCTGCATACCCTTCGTTTTCCCTGCAGAGCAGGCACGCCGGATATCCAGATTTTTTTGCAGTTCCAGCTTTTGCAATATCCCTTGGATCTTTTTCTGGTTTTGACAAGTTAATTGTGATATCCATCTTGCCAAATTCTGTATCAGTCTCCCACTTTTCATCCTTTATAATCCGATCTGTGCGGATATAGTTTGTAGCCTGGCTGAAATGATAATAAAATTCAGTTGCTGCCTTTGGGGATACCTGATATTTTTCTTCAAAAATTTTTCTCACCACGGACGGAGCAGGTGTTAAAATACCCATGATCTTTGTATCGAGAAGATCCCTCATTGTCACTGTATCATCTTCAAGAATTCCCTGTGACAACGCATACTCTAACAAATCATCCAAAACGAGCTGTAATTTTCTCGGTTTTCCTAGTTTCTCCGGTTCTTGATAATCTTGCCTTTGAAACAATTCCAATAAGCCGTTTGTAACATACACTTTATCTGCATCATCTATTAGTCCATTTTCTAGTCCATAAGCCACCAGTTCAGAAATCAGCTCATATACAGTATGAGAACCGATATAACCTGCTCCGCCCAATACTAAAATGCTACTCACAGATCATTTCTCCTTTTCTTTGTTTTTATGATTATAAAACTTTTATGCCACCATACTTACGAATTTTTAATACTTCACAGGAACCGTTTCCAAATATCTTATCCATCTCTTTTTGATAGTTAGACACCAGATAATTGGGAACAAATGCCTGTATAGTTCCTGCAAATCCTCCTCCATGCACTCTGCACACGCCTTTTTCTCCAAACATCACGTCACTTAATGCCAATGCAATAGACACATTCTGATGTTGCACATCGTGACATGTATATACGTTCTGAAGGTATTTAAAAGAAGAATCTCCGGATTCTTTCACTTTGGTCAGAAATTGTGGAAAATTATTCTTCCTTAGTGCATCTACTTCCTCTTTGACGCGCTCATTTTCGCATACAAAGTGTAATGCCCTGAGTGCAGCACGATCACCAGCACAGTCACGTATCTGTGTGATATTATTGATAATCTCTTCCTTGGATACCTCTCCTAAAAAGTTTTTTCCAAAACATTCCGCTGCCTTTTTCATTTCCTGTGGAATTGCTGCATAGTCTGGGGTTAAATCTGCGTGAGTGCCTTTCGTATCTGTAATGCATAAACTATATCCATATGTATTCAAATCAAACTTCAACTGTTCCACAATCGGATTTTCCGGATCTGCAAAATCAATATGTATCAGACTTCCTACTGAACATGCCATTTGATCCATTAAACCACATGGTTTTCCGAAATACACATTTTCTGCATACTGACCAATCTTGGCAATTTCTATCGGATTAACTTCACCACCATTGTACATATAGGAAAGAATCGTTCCAATAAGTGTTTCAAAAGCAGCTGAGGAAGAAAGACCTGCACCAATCAACACCTCACTGGTCACATATGCCTGAAATCCTCCAATTGCATGACCATCCATTTTCATCTTGGCAAGTACACCACGGATGAGTGCATTCGTGGTACCTTCTTCTTCTGTTTTTTTCGCCAGCTCATCCAGCTGAATGATAATCATACCACTATATCCATCTGACATCACTTTTACAATCGGCTCATCCAGTTTTCTTGCAACTGCAATTGCATCATTGTTAATGGATGCGGCCAGTACCTCCCCATGCTGATGGTCCGTATGGTTCCCTCCTATTTCACTTCTTCCAGGTGCACTGAATATCTCTATTTCACCTTCACCAAAAAATGTCTTGTAACTGTCGATTGCTTTCCGATATCGTTCCTTCTCATATGGAATCCGGTTCAAATCAACATATAATTCTGTTAATTTATTGTCGAAAAAAGTTCCATTCAATAATTCGATTGTTTTTTTTATTTCCATAATACCACCCCGATCACCTTATATATAGAAAAAGCACTGTCTCATCGAACAACAATCAGACAACGCTTTCTCCTGTCAATTCTAATTTATGTCTGATGCATCTGTTATTTCATCTGCAGCAATTCCTTTTTCTGCTTTCAGTTTTTTATTTGCATCTTCTACATTCATTCTTGAAAGTACAAACATAATCAATACATCAAAGATTAACGGAAGCCAAAGATACATAAACTGCATCATATCAAGTGCAGACTGCGGCTGAGTTGCATTTGTTCCGACATATCCACTGAACTCAAGCATCCATCCAACAACAGCGGTTCCAATACCTCCACCAATTTTTACACCAAGAGAAGTACAAGAGTACATCGTTCCGTCAATTCTCTTTCCCTGTGTAAGATAAGTGTATTCAGAGCAGGATGCGATAACTGCATTCATATCTCCCTGCCATGGTCCCTGACCTAATGCTGCAAGAGCTGTAAACGCCATCATCAGCGGAACACTGCCCATATATCCGGCAACAACAACAAGTGCTCTACCGATGACTGCTAAAACATAACCTCTTAAGTTCAGTTTGTACATACCTTTCCACTTACCAACTAATGTCGGTGTGAAAATCAGGGCAATGATCAGTGGAATATTTACTGCCCATGCAAATTGTCCAAACAAATTCTTATTTTTCAGTACCCATGTCATGTAATAAATGCCAGCTCCAATCATGGCACCATATAACTGCTGTAAAATATAGGTTCCACAAATCATCATGTAATATTTGTTTTTAACAAGAAGCTTGAATGCCTGTACCATTCCGTACTTTTCATTATCATCCTTTACTTCTCCTTCGTTAAGTTCTTCCTCAGGAAGTTCCTTAACAGAAAGTGCTGAAATCGTATTTACAACAAGACCAATGATTGCATAGATAATAGCAACCGTTCTCCATGCCGCAGCATCTCCACCACATTTATCTACAAATCCAACTGTAATCGCCTGAATCAGAAGACTTGTTGAAAATGCAAAAATAAAACGGTAAGATCCCATCTGCACACGCTCTTTGCTGTTCTTTGTAATCAGTGACGTAAGTGCTGAGTATGCAATATTGTTTGCTGTATAAAACACACCATTTAACAGTGTATAAGAAATAAAGAACCATGCATATTTAGCTGTTGTTCCCAAACTGACTGGTACTGCAAAGCAGCAGACCAGCGTAATGGCACAACCAATATATCCGTATAGCATCCATGGCTTCGCTTTTCCCATTTTACTGTGTGTTTTGTCAATCATTGATCCAAAAAATATATCCGTAAAACCATCAAATAGTTTTGATACGGCAATCAGGGTACCTACAACACCTGCAGCAAGTCCTACTGAGTCCGTCAGATAGACCATCATGAAAGATGTCAGGAACGCATAGACTACATTACCTGCAATATCACCTGATCCATATCCAATTTTGTTATACCATTTCAAATACTTTTTTTCTTCCATCGAATTTCTTTGCTCCTCCTCTTCATCGCACTTAGAATCTCAATATGTCTAACCGTATAATGTCTAATTCTAATTTTTTCTCTGTTTTTGTCTGATTGCTCTGTATATCCGGACTTTACATTACAATCAGACTATCCTTCCTTGTTTACGGGTTACATGAAACTTTATTATCCCTTTACATACGGTATCAGTGTAAACTGGAACCGGAATAATACATCATCAAATCGGTACTGATCCAATACAACTGGACCACAACTATTAGAACCAATGCCATTTAATGCGTAGTCAACGCAAAATACTACGCTATCGGATTCTGTCAGTTCATAATTATGTGTTTTCTTCTCAAGTTCTTCCTGTGTATAATAAGAAGCATTGAATGAGAAGGCATTTTCCGCGGATACCACAATTCCATATCGGCTGTTATTAAGCTCTACATATTCACAATCATAATGGCTTCCATTTTCCTGTGGGCGAATATAATCCTCATGCAAATCGTCTACATTTGCATGATACAAGCCGTGGCTCGCAGCCTGATGTTTATCACAATAGCTTTCCTGTGGTCCCATTCCAAAGTATCTTGCAGCTGAAAGTTTTTTATCCAGGAACATCCTCACACCAAATCTTGGCAGATCCGGAAATTCATCGTCTTTTGTTACTGCAATATCTGCATCAATCTTTCCAGCAGCTTCTATTTTCCATGTAATCGTCACATCAAGAATCTTCTGGACTGTCTCTGCCACAACGGATGCATGGCTTGTAATTTTCACACCATGTTTTTCCTGCACGACCTCTGTCGTGTAAGCTCTTGTATAAGCTTTATCATAGTGGGATTTCTTCCATTCAGACTTGATGTACATATCGTTATCTGTTGGAGCTCTCCAAATATTTAATTCCATCGGATGGTTCAAGTATTCCCGCCCTGCGAATTTCATCTCTGTAAAGAGTGCAGTACGTTTGTCTATGGTATAAGCAAATTCACGCCCCTTGATATGAATCTGTGTATCATTTTCATTTACCTGTAATTCAGAGTCCACTGCTGTTTTTTGTAGCCATTTCTCAGCAAGTTTACATTTTGCACCGTCTTTGCTTACCTCAATTTCATCGAATCCAAGAATATGGTCTTCATCCAACAGTGGCAATTCCTTTTTCAGATAGTAAATAAATTTTAAATAACATTTTCCACTCTCTGGCACATTGATTTTAAGGTTTATTTTTCCATCACTGTGTGGTGCTGCTGAAACTTCTGGAAGTTTACCTTTACTGATTACAAGCCCGTCCTGTGTCAGTTCATAACTGATCTTCACATAATCTTTCAAGTCATCAAAATCCATGTAGTTATGAAGCACCAGTTCTCCACTTTCTTTGTCATAGGAAATAACCCTTGCCGGGCGATAAACATTCTTGTATTCCAAAAGTCCTGTGTGTATCGTTCTGTCCGGATATACTAATCCATCCATACAGAAGTTGCCATCATGAATTTCTTCGCCATGGTCGCCCCCATAAGCATATATGGTCTTTCCATTCTCAGCAGTTCCATGAGCAATCGCATGGTCACACCATTCCCAGACAAAGCCGCCGCACATTTTATCATTATCCTGAATCATCTGGAAGTAATCCTCAAAATCTCCAGGTCCGTTTCCCATACTGTGACAGTACTCTACCAAAAGGAAAGGTTTGCTTCCATCTCTATCCAGATATTCCTGAATTTCAGAAAGTGCCGGGTACATCCGGCTGTACACATCCAGATTGCTGTAATCATATGTTTCATCATAATTACGGTATCTTGCGCTCTCATATTGTGTGATGCGGTCTGGATCAAAATTCTTTGTCCATTCCAATGCTTTTTCAAAGTTACAGCCATAAGCACTCTCATTTCCCATTGACCACATAACAATACAGAAACGGTTTTTGTCACGTTCCACCATGAGTTTTACACGATCAACGATTGCCTCTTCCCATACCGGATCATCTGCAATCTTCTCATTCCATCGTTTGAACCGATTGTAATCGGTGTCTTCTTTTCTGTAGATCATAAATGGACCATGAGCTTCAATATCTGCTTCATCTATCACCATGAATCCATACTTGTCACACATTTCATAGAAAAATGGTGCATTCGGATAGTGGCTGGAACGGATCGCATTAAAATTATGCTGCTTCATTAACGTAAGATCGGTTGTAATCTGTTCCGGACTGATTGTAAATCCAGTAACCGGATCGGAATCATGTCGATTGACACCACGGAATTTAATCTTCTGTCCATTTAGGTAAATGACCTGGTCTTTAATCTCTATCTTTCTTAATGCAATGTGGTCTACAATTACTTCATTCTCTGTTTCAAGAATCAGTTTATATAGATATGGATTTTCTGTATTCCAAAGTTCAGGACTTGCGATTTCTAATACAGCTGTTCCTTCTTCAGCAATACTTCCTAGTGCTACAACTGCTCCGTTTCTATCTTCAATCGAAATTTTTACATTTAACGGAGAGTAGAATTTCATTTCAATTTCTACTTTCGCAAGCATATCCTCAATTCTTGTTTTAATATGGTAATCACTGATTGCCTGTTTCGGGCGTTTCAAAATGTACACATCCCGGAAAATACCACTCATACGGAATTTGTCCTGATCTTCCAAATAGGAACCATCACACCACTTCATTACCAATACTGCCACCGTATTCGTTCCATCCTGAAGTACATCGGTAACATCAAACTCACTGGTCATATGTGAAACCTGGCTGTATCCTATGTAAGAGCCATTGATCCATACATAAAAGCAGCTGTCTACTCCTTCAAAGTTCAAAAAAGCTTTTGATGCTTTCTCATCTCTGCTGTACTCAAAATTATGTACATAGGCTCCACATGGAATATCCTGTGGCACATATGGTGGATCAAACGGAAACGGATACCGGATGTTTGTATACTGGTGCGTATCATATCCTGCCATCTGCCATACACTTGGAACCTGAATCTCATCAAAATTTTCTGTATCATAATTTTTCTCAAAGAAAGTTTCCTGCATGTCATAGATGCTGTTAAAATACTGGAACTTCCAGGTTCCGTTCAATAACTGCATACGATCTGATTCTTCTCTGTGTTCCACCAGGCTATCCATTCTTTTGGATGCCGGAATATAATAGGCTCTGGCTGGCATTGTGTTTTCGTGCAGCACACTTAAATTCTCATAATAACGTGGTACAATCATAAATACCTCTCCTTCAATATATATACATTTTTTTGTACTTAGTTACCCTGTAGCAAATATTGTTCTTTACTTTTATATTTACGTTTCTTTGTTTTTCTAAATCTATCTTATCCCAATCCGCAAAATATGTCTATGAATTTGATTAGACAAAACATGCACTAAATGATACAATAATAAAAAGCATGAAAAGAGGTGCTGCTCCATGTATATGAATAATGGTTATCTAAATCACTCACATATAGATTTCAAAGACAAAAGTCTTCCACTGATTGTAGGTAGCTGTGGTACTTACCGCCTTTCCAGTCATCCCAAGCTCCCAACCTACCGTCCAAGAGGACGTCTTGACTATCAGATCATATATATTACCGCAGGTTGTGGGCATTTTCATTTTGATAATGTAAATAACGAAACGATTGTTCCAGCCGGCAACATTGTACTTTACAGACCGAAAGAACTTCAGAAATATGAATATTACGGAGAAGATAAGACAGAAGTATACTGGATTCACTTCACAGGAAGCAATGTGAAAAATATCTTACGTCAATATGGGTTTCCGGATAAAGAACGTGTCTTTCAAGTGGGTACATCTAATGAATATGAACATATTTTCAAACGTATCATTATCGAGCTCCAACGCTGTCAAGATAATTATGAGGAAATGCTTGTCCTTTTGCTACGTCATCTTCTGATTAGTTTCCACCGGGAACTGACAAGAGAGCACATATTAAAAAATGAATATCTTGATCATGAGATGGATAATGCTGTTACCTTTTTCAGTGAAAACTACAATCAAAATATCAATATTGATGATTATGCTGCCTCACGAGGCATGAGTGTCAGCTGGTTTATCCGAAATTTCAAAAAATATACCGGTTCTACACCAATGCAATTCATTGTGGGAATCCGCATCAACAATGCTCAGATGTTACTTGAAACAACAACTTATTCCATCAATGAGATTTCTAAGATTGTCGGATATGATAACCAGCTTTATTTCAGCCGGCTTTTTCACAAGCTGAAAGGATATTCTCCAAGAGAATACCGAAAGCTGAGAAACAAATTCTGAAATCCACAAAGATTTTTTGTGAATGTTACAAATATTCCCCGAGCATCTGCGAAACGCATGCCTGTATGGTGTCTATAATTCTTTCACAATTGCTCTTTCGCATTCCCGCTGCAATACCTACTGCCAGAAGTTCCTTCCTGCCTGGATTTCGTCCGTTTCCATCAACTGTGGTCGTATGTTCCCCGTAATACGTATTACTGTAAGTAAGGTCATATGCCGGGCTCAATCTCCATTGCTCATTTATTTCGTCATATAAATATGTGAAGTTCTTTGAATGATCATCCCGGTTATGTGCAAACACATTAAAACACATGCGGCGGAACATATTCTCCACATCTTCTTTATTATCTCTGGTCAAAATCTTTGTAAGTTTCATCAAACTATGATAATCCAGACTTGGCTGTTCAAAATCCAGTTCCAGAAGTGCTGCTGCCGTCAGCATATGAAGTCTTTTTCCATCAGCCTCTCTGTCGAATCGACTGATTCCAAAATACCCCTTACATATATCTGATGGAAAAAGTTTCGTTTCACTCATTGTAATGCCACATTGTCTTGCGCAGCAGGAATAATCGTACTCCATCTTTCCTGCATCTTTTCCATCTACATGCGCAGGAAATTTTATAATCCACTGTTTTCGATCAATTGTCGTCATAATTTTGGGTCTGGCACCTCCACTGGTGCCACCAAGGCGATACAATTCATCCAGTTTATCTGAGTATTCTGTATTCAGTATCTTCGCACACTCTTCTACCAGTTCATCCAGATTCACAGGCTTTTGCTGCTCTGAAAAACTTTTTTCCGGATAATATGTCAATGCTCCCATTCCAGACTTTCCAACTATCGCCAATCGATCCAGAACTGTCAGTTCATCCAGGTTCTGTTTATGTTCTCGAAGTACTCGATTTAATAATAATCGTCCCCAGTTATCTGGAAGACTATCTGCAAAAACGCCAAAAAGTCCATCAAAATAATCTTTTGTTGGAATAAATACTTGTTTTTTTAAAGGCAATGAAAATGGACTAATAGAGAAACCATTTTCCAACCATTCTTCACAATATTGAAATGCCACTTTATGGTCAGCTGTCATTGCCAGTGTTCCTACATGTCTTTCATCATAGTATACCTGCAATGCATTATTTTGTCTCATTTATGACCTCCTGAATATCCCTGTAAGGTACCGTCGCAAAAAGATTTCTGATATCATCCGCTATATCCAGTGCCATAGCGATCTTCGTGAGGGATATCAGTGAAATCTGCCCTGAAGTCTCAAACCTTTTAATCGAACCATAGCTCACCCCACTCATAGAAGCCAGCTTCTCCTGGGAGATAGAACGACGCTTCCTGATATTCTGCACTCTCTGTGCAAGTTTCTGATCAAGTTCCTCTGCTGTTTCCCATATAAACTTCTCCATATCACCCTCCTTATTTGGATAATATTTTATCTAAAATAATCGATTTTCATTCAAATTAGATAATATATTATATATTATATATAATTATTTTATCATTTATACGCTCTTAATACAACTTTTTTAATTTAAGATAAACAAAAAGAAGCTCACATCACATAAAAGTGGTGTGAGCTTCAGACTGTCAAACAGACAGTGCACATCATTTCATGTAACTGGCTGCCATTTTACAGGCCCTGTAGCTTTGCGTCGCAGACTTTCGTCTGCTTTGCCGATCATTCTATTACAGTTTTTAAACTTATGCAAAAATACCGCTTTTATTATACTCCCACATTCTACTGCACACAAGAAAAATCTTCCCTTCTCTTTTACATAATCTTTCGGACTGACTGCTTCTGTTTTTAGTCATTATTACCTTAATAAAGAAAAAAGCACCGGCATAAACCAAATGTCATTCTTATCCAAACGACACTGGCATAAGCTGGCGCTTTTACTATACTTTTTTATTATCACTGCTTTCGTAATCCGCAACTGATTGCCTGTACCGGGCATGCCTGTCTGCAGCGTCCGCAACGAATACATTCTAAGCTGTTCGCATCTTCCACCGGATTCACTTCCATCTGACAGACTTTTGCGCATTTTCCACAATGAACGCATTTTTCCATATCTACATGATAACGATAAACGGATACCTTATTGAATATGGAGTAAAATGCCCCCAGTGGACAAATGTATCTGCAAAATGGTCGATATATGATCACAGACAATACTATTGTCACAATCAGAATTGCATTTTTCCATATATACAGCCATCCGATTGCACCACGCATAGCCTTATTCAGCAACACCAGTGGCAGTCCCCCTTCCAATGTTCCGGCCGGACAGATCAGCTTACAGAAATATGGTGCTCCCTGTCCCATGATATCGGTCACAAACATTGGCAGGATGATGACAAATACCAGAAAAATCACATACTTCAGCTTTCTCAGTACTTTATCCCCACGAAACGTCCGAATCTTTTTCGGAAACGGGATCTTATTCAACAGATCCTGAATCAGTCCAAATGGACACAGGAAACCACAAACCAGTCTTCCAAGCAGTGCTCCCACAAAAATCAGAAATCCCACTACATAATAAGCAAATTTAAAGTTCCAGCTTCCAATAACTGCCTGAAGCGATCCAATGGGACAGGCACCCGTCGCACCTGGACAGGAATAGCAGTTCAGACCAGGTACACATACATTTTTCATTTTTCCCGTATATATTTTCCCGGTTACAAAACCAGATACATGTGAGTTCGTCAACGCCGCCCATACCGTCTGAACCGTATGGCGCGGCCAGTTTTTTATCTTTGTGTTTTTATCCAATTCCAATACACTCCATGCAGATATTTACAGCTTTTGTCAGAACCACCATCATTTCTCCACGGTATATTCCAAATGCCATCATCAGGACGCCCACCGCTGCCAGTGCAAGTCCGGTTCCTCTTGATTGTGTCAGTTTTTTCATAGATACTCCTGTTCCTCTGCTGTGGCAGTTACTGATTGGTCTGCAGTTCTTTCAGCTGTTCTTCTACCGCAGCTTTCCACCCTTCCAGATCATTACTTCCCATAATCGGATCACTTACAATATTGCCATTCTTATCCACAAAGAAAGATTCCGGGAAAGACTGTAAGCCCTGAATACGTCCGTTCAGCTTTCCTGCATCCGGGATCAGCAGCGGATAGGTCACACCTGTCTTTTCCTGCAATACTTTTGCCTTTTCCAGCACAGCTTCGTCCGTATTTCCTTCTTCATCGACAGCATCAATGATCATTCCGACTACTCCACCCCCCTGATCTTTCATATCCTGATACAGCTGCTCCAGTTCCGGCATTTCATTGACACATGGGGAACACCAGGTCGTAAATGCATTCACAAGAGTCAGATCATAGTCACTGAATACGGATTCTGTATACGTATTTCCATTAATATCGGCAGTCTCAAACGTGCCTACATTTTCTGCATCCAGATTAGCGCCTTCTACAGGCAGGTCGAACGCCGATTGCTGATTGTTAAACGGAGTCATATCTGTAAGCGTAGTCTTGATCTGTTCTATCTCATCTGTCAGATCCTTGTCTGCATCTTTATTGGTACTGAGATAATATTTGAACTTTCCGTCTGCACTGGTCCCCAGCTCTTTGTGTTCTGTACAGCCGGTGATTTCATCCAGCTTATCTGTCACATCCGTACTATACACGCCCAGTGTGCCAACACGTTCTATACTGGCCAGCCACTCATCATATCCAGTTCCCAGCAGATTCACATCTTCCTCTTTCTGTTCATCTGTCAACTTATTCCAATGCAGAAAAGCATACTCCAGACCGCTCATATCCTCTGTCCACTCTTCTGCTGTCATCATAAGTACATCCGAACTATCCATCTGCTCTTTCAAAGTATCCGGAAGGGTAAAGTTCAGCCCCATATAAGGGAATTCATATTCATCCTGTACCTGGAATCCCATTTCACCGGCCTTTGCTGTTTTGCTGACTGGTGTCCCATCTTCTGCAAATACTGCAGTATCTGAATCCCCGGCCGGCACCATAGTAACTCCCGCTTCATCCGGATCAACAGTTAAGCCTTCCGTACTTTCTTCTGTTGCATTTTCTGTGGTATCTTCTGCCACAGCTGTCACAGCCATTCCATTTACCGTCAATACTCCTGCTGCCAGTAATACCATCCATCTTTTTTTGTTTTTCATATGTCTGATCCTTTTCTTTTTCATGCCTTATCCCATGGTTTGAAACAGGCTCTGTTTTGGTCTGTGGGTATTATAACATTCTTTCGCCTGAAAAGGTGTGAATATCTGATGAATTCACAGAAAAATCACTTTTTCATTCCACTGTAATGTACCGATAACTGCTGGCACTCTATGGGCAGAAGTGTTACAATACTATAAGAACAGACAACATGTTTTTTCCACAGGAGCATTGATTATGAATATGGAATTACGACCATCTCAGAAGCAGACAATCACTCACCAGATGATTCAGTCTTCTGAGATTTTACAGATGAATAATATGGAACTGGAAGTATATCTGCAGAATCTGGCACTGGAGAATCCTCTGCTGGATTTTGAAGAGCCACCGGAAGAAGATATACGGAAAAAGGAATGGCTGAATGCACTGGATGAACAGAACCGGGTCTATGAAAAGCAGGAACGGCAGGAGGCATCTGATCCCTGGAATCTGGATACAGCCATGACAGAAACACTGGAAGAATCTCTGCTTCTTCAGGTCAACGGGCTGGATCTCCCAGATGAAAAGGTTCGTATTTTGCATTTTCTGATTCAGAGTCTGGAGAACAATGGCTATCTGTCCACACCATTAGAAGAGATTGCCAGCGTCTGCCACTGTTCTCTTACGGAAGCAGCGGAAGCGCTTGCCCTTTTACAGACTCTGGAACCGGATGGCGTTGGTGCCAGAACATTAGGAGAATGTCTGTCCATTCAGTTGAAAAAAATTGCCCCAGATCAGGCGCTGGCTCTGCGGATTGTTCAGGACTATCTTGATCTGCTGGGGAAGAATCAGATCCCGGCTATAGCCCGTGCCCTGCATCGGCCGCAAAAAGAGGTGCTGGAAGCCTGCAGTCTGATCCGCTCTCTGAATCCCAAGCCAGGTTCTTCCTTTGGTGACCGTCATTATATGCCATACATCCGTCCGGAGCTGGTCATTATCCGATTTGACGGTTACTTTGATATTCTGCTAAATGATTCTTCTATCCCTGCGCTTCGCATGAATTCCTATTATCTGGAGCTGTTAAAAGAGGGGAAAACGGAAGATACTGCCCGGTATCTGAGGAAAAAAAAAGAAGAACTGGAACAGATTCAGTCTAGTATCCGCCATCGGTTCGGTACTTTGCTTTCTCTTGGGAAGCTGATCGTGGAGCATCAGCAGGATTTCTTTTTACATGGTCCAGGTCATCTGCACACGTTTCTTCAGACTACTGCCGCATCCATACTGGGAGTTCATGAATCTGTCATCAGCCGTGCTGCCCGTGACAAATATCTGCAGTGTCAGTATGGAATATTTCCCCTTTCTTACTTTTTTGTACAGGGAATGGATCAGAAAGATGAAGTGAAAAATAAGATCCGTGATTTTATTGAAAAAGAAGATAAATCTCACCCATACTCAGATCAGAAGATCTCTGATCTGCTGGCCGCAGAGGGAACGAATGTCTCCAAACGTCTGGTTACCAGGTATCGTACTGCCATGCAAATTCCTGCCATGAGCGGACGCAGATTTTACGAGAAATAACACGGAACAGATTATTACACTATCTGAATATGATCCGGCAGCTAAAAAAGCCGGTTCCGATGATTTTTATCACCGGAACTGGCTTTTTCTGAGAGTGTAGATAAAAAACTGTCAGATAATTGCTTTTTATACGTAAGCGATGCATTCTACTTCTACCAGTCCGCCCAGTGGAAGCTTTGCTACCTGTACACAGGAACGTGCAGGATATTCTTCACCAAAGTATGATTTGTAGATTTCATTTACTTTTGCAAAATCATTCATGTCTGCCAGGAAGATGGTGGTCTTTACAATCTTGCTGTAATCACTTCCTGCTTCTTTTAAGATTGCTCCCATGTTTTTCATAGAGCAGTGTGCCTGTGCTTCTACGCCTTCCGGCATTTTTCCAACAGCAGGGTCAATTCCCAGCTGTCCAGAACAATATACCATCCCGTTTACTTTTACTGCCTGTACATATGGTCCAACTGCTCCCGGAGCATTGGTTGTTGCGATAATCTCTTTTGCCATTATTTTACTACCTCTTTTCCTTTCTTTTTCAGAACAGATCCGTTTCTTACACCGGTATGTTCTCCGTGCTTCACTGCCAGTTCGCCATTTACCATAACGTATTCAATTCCTTCCGGATACTGAATCGGATCGGTAAAGGTTCCTTTGTCAATGACAGTATCTGGGTTGAAAATACAGATATCTGCGTATGCGCCTTCACGGATTTCTCCACGATCTGTCATGTTAAATGCTGTTGCCGGTTTCTTTGTCATTTTATATACTGCTTCTTCCAGTGTCAGAGCTTTGTCTTCACGCACATATTTTCCCAGGATTCTTGGGAATGCACCATATACACGAGGATGTGGTTTTCCACCAAGCAGACCATCTGTGCAGGCATTCATCTCAGGACGTTTCATGAAGAGCTGTACATGTTCTTCTGTTCCGTAGAAGTCTACCATTCCAACTGCATTTTCTTCTTCATAAAGAAGATCAAAGGTTGCTTCATATGGATCTTTTCCGCGAAGTTCTCCCAGCTGTGTCAGGCTTAAACCTACTGCATCCTGGTTCTTCTCTGTCTTTACACTGGTTACGAAAATCTTATCCAGACCTGCAAACTCTACGAAGTTATCCCATCCTGGAATTCCATGTTCAATATCATAAACCATTTTTTTGCGAAGTTCTTTGTCAGCCAGACGTTCCAGAACTTTATCTGTTCCGCCATCGTGTACCCAAGGAGGAAGAATTACGCCAAGCATGGTGCTTCCTGCCACGTATGGATACTGGTCGAATGATACATCAATACCTTCTTTTTCTGCTGTTTCCAGAAGACGTACCACATCATCAATCTTATCCCAGTTTTTCTTACCACATACCTTGAAATGTGAATAATGAATCTTTACACCAGATTCTCTTCCGATTTTAATAACTTCTTCCATGGAGTCCAGAATAGTATCTGCTTCACTTCTCTGATGGATTACAAATCTTCCGTCATATTCTGCTACCACTTTACACATTTCAATAATTTCTTTAGACTCAGAATATGCACAAGGCATGTAGATCAGACCGGTAGATAAACCGATTGCTCCTGCTTCCATTTCACGTCTGGTAATCTGGCGCATCTTTTCCAGTTCTTCTTCATTTGGAAGACGGTTTTCCAGTCCCATTGCCTCCATACGAATATTTCCGTGCGGAACCAGATAGCATTCGTTTAATCCTGGTTTTACATGCTCCAGCATCTTCAGATATCCTTCTGTCGTCTGATAGTTCCAGTCGATCTCATCGCTGTCTCCATCCAGTCCGGCCAGATTCTTTCTCCATGGACTGATATACTGTGGTGGGAGTGGTGCCATAGAGATACCGTCCTGTCCCAATACTTCTGTTGTAATACCCTGCATGATCTTAGGTCTTACTTCCGGATCTACCAGAATCTGAAGATCACTGTGGCTGTGTGTATCGATGAATCCAGGAGCTACTACCAGCCCTGTTGCATCAATCACTTCCATATCTTCTGTTGTGTCAATATTACCTATTTTTACGATCTTGTCATTTTCCACCAATACATCGGCTGCATAAGCTGGTTTTTTTGTTCCGTCTACTACTCTGCCACCTTTGATTAATTTTTTCATTTGTTTCACCCATTCCTTTCTGACAAACCTTCTATTCAGCTGTCTGCAGATCCTATTTCTGATCCGCAGACAGTCAGGTACTGTTTAATCTTCTTCCAGTTCAATTTCCGGAGCTGGTGCAACGCCCATACTTCTTTCAATTGCTGATACTACAAAGATTACGATCAGTGCTACGATACCACCAGGAACCATTGCGCTTAATCCCCATGGTGTATGTAAAACATAAATCCAGATAGCTGCTACAATTGTTCCGGATACGATAGAGATAAATCCTGCTCTCTGTGTTACGTTCTTGTAGAACAGACCACAGATAAATGCAGCGAACGGACCTGCACTTCTCAGTGCAAATGCACCCATCATAACGCTGATGATATTGGATGCTGTTAATGCTACGATCAGACCTACGCCTCCAACGATTACCATAACGATTCTGGATATCCAGATTTCTTTTGCATCATCTTGTTTTCCACCGTTGATATATGGACGGAACACGTCATTTGTGAACATCGTTGCTGTACCGATCATGTTACCGGATGCAGAACTCATAGTTGCTGCTACCACTGCTGCCAGTACGATACCTGCTACCACTGCCGGTGCAAAATTCATAGTTGCATCTGCAAGTGCGTTTTTCTGTGGGCCACTTGCATATCCATCGATACATACATAAGCCATCAGACCGATGATTGCAGGCACAATTGCGTATACAGCAGACAGCACACCTGCGATCAGGGAACCAAACTTTGCGGATTTTCCGTCTTTTGCGGAACAGTATGTCTGAACAATTTCCTGTCCGGTAGGGAAAGTCATAAAATACATTGCGATGTAACCAATTACAGTAGGTATACCAATCTTTGTCATACTAAGCAGATCCAGAGAAGCTCCTGTAGAATCTGTCACTGTTTTTGCTTTTGCAAACAGTCCTGCAAAGCCGCCTACCTGCTGGTTGCCAAGCATAACAAACATAGCTACTGCCATACCAACCGTAATTACAATTACGTGCATCAGGTTTGCTGCTGCTACTGACTGGAATCCACCTACCATGGTGTAAATGATAACTACGATCGTAATCACGATTGCAGCGGTACGGAAATCCAGTCCGGTTACTACGTTAATAATGGACGCTGTTGCAATAATCTGTGCTCCTGTTGCCATGAACAGAGCTGCGATAGAAGTAAATGCAGTAAAAATGTGGGAAGCTTTTCCGTAACGTTTTCCGATAATCTGTGGTACAGTACTTGCCTGTGCTTTACGGAAATATGGTGCAATAAAAGATACCAGTACAAATCCGATTCCGGCTGCAATCACATACCAGCATGCAGAAATACCATAGCTGTAAACATTGGTTGCAATACCGGTTGTACTAGCACCACCGGTATTCGCTGCGAACAATGTTCCTGCCAGTACTAAAGGTCCTAAGGACTTTCCTGCCATCAGGAAATCTTCGTTACTCTGTTTTGCCTGCTTTGCTGCTTTTCTTTTGGACACTACCAGACCTAATACAATGGTCAGTGCCATGTAAATAAAGATAATAATTAACGCTGTTGTCTGTTTTCCACTCATGTCTATAATCCCTTCTCCTGATCAAAATCCCCAATACTTATTTTAACAGTGCTTTCATGACTCCGTAGTAGCAGTCTGTTACTTTGGTCAGCTGGTCGATTTCGATATATTCGTTTACCGTATGTGCCAGATTTTCTTTGGATGGTCCAAGGCCAAAGGTCTTGATTCCGGCTTCCCCTGCGTAATGGCTTCCGTTTGTACAGAAGTTGTACTGTGTGATTTCCGGTGTGTATCCCATTCCTTCCAGTTCCTTCTTTACATCCTGTACGAATGCATCTTTTTCATCATACAGCCATCCTGGGAAGAATCTCTCGCCTGTGATCTCATTTCCTGTGTAGCACTGTTCTTTTCCAACTGCGTAGGAAACTTTTGCTTTTAACTGAGGATCTTCAGCCATCAGCTTGTCCAACAGTGCCTGAATCGGTGCCAGAACACTTTCTTTTGTTTCGCCAACCAGCAGACGTCTGTCATACGTAGCACGGCAGTATTCTGGTACTACAGATGCTCCTGGGTATGGCGCAGACTTGATATCGGTCAGCTCCAGAATACCATCGCCCAGTACCGGGTGATGTGTCGGCTCCAGAGTACGGATTGCTTCGATCACTTTTGCCATCTTATATACTGCGTTGATACCTTTTTCCGGGTTTGCAGAATGGCAAGGTTTTCCGAATGTTTCCAGAACGATTTCGCCGCGTCCTCTCTGTCCGATCTTGATGTTCAGCTGAGAAGCTTCACCAATGACTACATAATCCGGTTTTACAAAGCTGCTGATTTCGCGGGCTGCCACACCTTCAAAGCATTCTTCATGAACCACACCTGCTACATAGATTTCTCCTGCGAAATCTTTCTTCGTGTCTTCTGCAAATGCAGCTGCAGCAGTTACAAATCCTGCTACGGCACCTTTCATGTCACTGGTTCCTCTTCCGTAGATCTTTCCATCATGGATCTCAGCTGCGAAAGGCGGGTACTGCCATTCTGTTTCATCTGTTACCGGTACAGTATCGATATGTCCATCAAACAGGATCTTTTTACCTGGACGGTTACCTTTGATACATCCGATGACGTTTCCGTATTTGTCTACGGTTACAGAATCAAATCCTTTTTTCTTTAACTGTTCTTCCAGAACACCTGCCACACCGTCTTCATGTCCGGAATAGCTCTGCTTCTGGATCAGATGCTGACATAATTCTACTACTTCTTCCTGTCTTTCTTTGTTTAACATAATGTCCTCCTTTTCCTGTGCCTTTTTTATATGATTAGTTTTCGTGAGTACTTGGATATTTTCCATCCCATACAATTGCTTTATAGTTTTCCTGATCGGTATCCCCTTCTGTGCTGAAGAACAGTACGCGGGAGTTTTCATCAAGGCCAAGCTCTTTCTTCAGATCTGCCAGTTCCGGATTGGTCATGATCTCTGCCACGCATCCGAATGCTGCTGCTCCACTTTCTCCCGAGATCACACGGTCATCTCCTTTTGCGGGATTACCAAGAATACGCATTCCCTTTGCTGCCACATAGTCCGGGCAGGAAATAAAGTGATCTGCGTAATCGGAAAGGATCTTCCATCCGATACTGCAAGGTTCGCCACATGCAAGACCTGCCATGATGGTGTTCATATCACCGGTCACAAAATGACGTTCGCCGTCATTTGCTTCTGCGGTACGATACAGGCAGTCTGCCTTGTTCGGTTCTACAATGGTAATCACCGGTCTGTCTTCGCCATAGATTGCGGAGAATAATCCGGTTACTGCTCCGGCCATGGATCCAACACCCGCCTGAAGGAAGATATGAGTCGGTTTCTCAGGAAGCTGTTCCTGTGCTTCCAGTCCCATGGTTCCGTATCCCTGCATGATCCAGGTCGGAATATCTTCATATCCTTCCCAAGCAGTATCCTGTACCATTACCCAGCCCTTCTGCTCTGCCTGGCTGTTAGCCAGACGAACAGCTTCGTCATAGTTGAGATCTGTGATACTTGCTTCTGCCCCCTCTGCCCTGATGTTGTTCAGACGTTCCAGAGCGCTTCCTTTTGGCATATATACGACTGCTTTTTGTTTGAACTGGTTTGCTGTCCATGCCACACCTCTTCCGTGATTACCATCGGTAGCTGTTACAAAAGTGATATCTCCCAGTTCTTTTCTTGTCTCATCAGAAATCAGGGTTTCATAATTTACTTCTGAAATATCTTTTCCCAGACGGCCTGCCAGATAATTTCCGATTGCATAGCTTCCGCCCAGCACCTTAAATGCATTTAATCCGAATCTCCAGGATTCATCCTTTACATATACATCTTTTAATCCAAGGCATTTTGCAGTCTCTTCCAGATGTGCCAGTGGTGTCGGTGCATATACTGGAAAGCTTTTGTGAAATTCACGGATTTTATCAGCAGACTCTTTGCTGAATAATTTCAGGTCACATCCGCTGTTCTTTTCATGCTTCCGTGTCACCATCTTAAATGATTCTTTCATGCGTTCCTTCCTTTCTTTCGTACCAGATTTATTTATCTGGTATTTTTGCTTTCTGTCTATCTATACAGCAAGTTCCGTTCCCGTTTCTAAAAAAAGAGTAAAAATTTAAAAAAATAAAAAAGATCCATGAAATACAAGGCTTTTTCATCACCTGGTTTTTTGTATGAATCTTTTTCGGTTCTTATATTCTCTTTTCGATTCGCTGTTTTTTCTCATTTTGGGAATTATTTATTCTCAGAATGAGAATTCCATTCCCTTTTTCTCATTCTGAGAAACCAATGGGGACGGTGTTTTCTGGCTCTCCGTCCCCATTAGCTTTATTCCCCAATTTTTCGGTACAGGGTGGCAAGTCCGATGCCCAGTTGTCTGGCCGCTTCTTTTTTCCCCTGGGTGGTGTCTCCATATCTGGCAATGGCCTGACGAATGGCTCTCTGTTCCAGTTCTTTTAAGGTCAACACTTCTTCTGTCCCGCGCCCAGTCTCAGAATGTACTGTTCTTTCGTCCTCTTCTCCATCTGATGAGCTGTTTTTCTCCTCACTTTTTCCTCCCCGTTCTCTTACTTCCCGCGGCAATGTCTTTTCATCCAGGACTCCATCCGTTCCCATCATATTCACCATGAATTCCACCACATTCTCCAGCTCTCGCACATTGCCAGGCCATGGATACTGTCTCAGACAATTCAACACCGGTTCCGTAATCTTCCAGAAATATTTCTGAAAAAGCTTTGCATAATGAGTGGCAAAATGCTCTGCCAGCGGTGGAATATCCTCCATACGCTCTCTTAACGGTGCTATCTCTAATGGGATGACATTCAATCGATAATAAAGATCCTCCCGGAACTTCTTTTCCCGAATCATCTCCCTCAGATCTCGATTGGTTGCTGCCAGAATCCGCACATCAATGGGAATCACCTGATTGGAACCAATTCGGGTGATCTTCCGCTCCTGTAGTACCCGCAGCAGCTTCGCCTGCAGATACAGCGGCATATCTCCGATCTCATCCAGGAAAATCACACCTTTATTGGCCAGCTCGAACTTTCCGATTCGACCATGAGGATCAGCTCCGGTAAAGGCTCCCTTTACATAACCAAACAGTTCAGATTCCAGCAGTGCCTCCGGAATCGCTGCACAGTTAATCGCTACAAATCTTCCGGAATGACGATTGCTGGCATTCCAGATCGCTGTCGCCACCATCTCTTTTCCCGTACCACTCTCACCGGTAATCAGTACGGTAGAACTACTCTGAGCCACCTGCATGATCTCCCGCTTCATCTTCTGTGTTCCCTCACTGTCACCGATAATATTGCTACAGTCCAGTGTATGAACCGTGGAGGTCATTTCATAATACTTTTTCTGAATGGCTTTACTGTTCTCAAACAGAAGCAGTTTGGCATATCTGCCTTTTTTTTGTGGCAGGTCATAAAGATGTCCCATGATCGAGAACTCCCTGTCCCCAACTTTCATTTTATATTCATTCTGGTAATTCATGCGGTCACCGGTTGCCTCGATCTCCACATAGGTTCCTTCCGGCATATCCAGTTCCAGCTGCTTTTTCGCTGCTTCATTGGACGTGGTGATCACATGGTCATCCCCGATAATGACGATTCCCTGATCAATATATCCGATCGTGCAATCCAGTGTATCCAGAAGCCGGTTCTTGTTATCCATCTCACGATATTCCCTGGCTTTAGTTGAAATAAAATCCGCAATCTGCTCCAAAAATTCCAGATAAAGCTGCTCATCCCCCAGGATTCGTTCTTTCTGTTCCCGGCTGCTGCCGACCAGGCCAATGATCCCGATAATCTCCATCCCCATACGTACTGGCATGGAGATCTCAATTTCTTCCTGGCAGTCATTACAATGAGGACAATTCTGACAGATCAGTTCCCGCCCTGGAGAATAAATAATCTGACGGCGCCCGGTTTTCAGCACCTGTCGATATACATATCCCTCTGCTGACATATCCTGATTCACCAGTTCACTGAACATCCCTGTCCCTGCCACACGATACAGACGATTATCCACCACTTCCACATCAACACGGGAAATCTTCGATAACACATCCGCGTACTTTGCTACTGTATCCTGAATTTTTACTAAAATACTTTCCATGTCAGCCCTCTTTCGTATGATCTAACCCATCGGCTTTCTACATTTTATCAAACCCACACATCTTCCGCAAGGCATACGCATTTTTTCTTCTCTTCTTATTGCAGAAATACTTTCTTTTCATTATACTGGAAAAGGTGGATTCTGTTGTTTTTCAGGCCCGCTACAAAACTATGGGAGAGAATTGTTATGAATATCACTACAGATAAACTATTCAGTCTTTTAAAAGAAGGAATCTGGAAATGTCTTGCCAGAATCGGCATTCTGCTGCGGTGGATCGTTCTGGCCGGAGCTGCCGGTGTGGTGCTTGGACTGATCGGAGGAGGCTTTGCCCGCTGTATCACCATCGTAACCGGATTTCGTATCACACATCTATGGATGCTGTATCTGCTGCCTGTTTCCGGCCTCGCAATCGTAGCCATGTACAGATTAGATCCTTCCAAATCTGGAACGAACAGAGTACTGGAAGGTATCTCTGGTGGGAAATATGTTCCTCTACGTATGGCTCCACTCATCATGATTTCCACTGTGCTGACTCACGCCTTTGGTGGTTCTGCCGGAAGAGAGGGAGCTGCCCTGCAGCTGGGAGGCAGTATCGGTGGTACCCTTGGAAAATGGCTCAAAATGGATGAGTACGATCAAAAGATTATGATTATGTGCGGTATGAGTGCCGCTTTCTCTGCATTGTTCGGTACCCCGCTGACAGCTACCGTTTTTTCTATGGAAGTCGTCAGTGTCGGCATCATGCAATATGCTGCGCTGGTTCCATGCTCTATCGCAGCACTGACTGCCCGGGAAATGGCTATTCTGGTGGGTGCGGAAGGAGAACACTTCGCTATTCCGACTGGCATTCCTATGAATGCGAAGAATATCACGCTGGTAATTATTCTCGCTTTACTCTGTGCAGCCGTCAGTATTTTATTCTGTGCTGTCCTGCACCGCACAGAACATCTGTATCAGAAGTATGTACCAAATGAATGGATCCGCGTAGTCTCCGGTGCGCTGCTGATTATCCTGCTGGTAAATCTCCTTCACACTACTGACTATCTGGGTACCGGCATGAATATCATTACAAAGGCAATCTCCGGCGAAGTGGTTCCCACTGCTTTTCTGTTGAAGATGATCTTTACCGCCATCACCCTTGGCTGTGGTTTCAAGGGTGGTGAGATTGTTCCTACCCTGTTTGTGGGTGCTACCTTTGGATGCATCTTCGGTCAGCTGACCAGTTTTGATCCATCCCTGGCTGCAGCCTGCGGTATGGTTTCTGTCTTCTGCGGTGTGACCAACTGCCCAATCAGCAGCCTGTTCCTCAGCTTTGAGCTGTTTGGCTTCGACTGCATGCCATTTTTCCTGCTGGCCATCGGTATCGGATATCTGGAATCCGGATACTTCGGACTATATCACAGCCAGAAAATTCTGTACTCCAAGACAAAACTGCAGTTCATTAATACAAGAACCAAAGAATAATAGATCGAGTAGGAGGGGATTTTAATTAAATCCCCGACCTCTCACACCACCGTGCGTACCGTTCGGTACACGGCGGTTCAACCAACTTAACAAGTAACACGCCTTTCGACGTAGTAATCTAACATAGAGACTAATCCAAAACGAGTTAGTCTTTCTTTGGTAACAGCCATATTCATAGCACCGCCTTGGCAAACATGTGCGATATGCGCACCATAATAAGCTGTGGACCATGCAAATTTTCTGCTGATACCGAGTTTAATCAAGTTCTTAGCTCTATTCTGAGGTGTTTTCCATTGTTTCCAGATGCACATGCGTAGGCGGAATCTAATATTCGAATCCAACTTCGCACATAATCCTTTCATGCTACCTATCTTAAAGTAATTAATCCATCCACGAATCAGTTCGTTGAGTTTCTTCACTTTATAGGCGTTGTCTACTCCCCAACTTCGGCAAGTAAGTTCTTTCATTCTCGCCTTGAATTTCACTATTGATTTTGCGTGTGGTTTTGCTCTGTATTCTTTAGCAAATGAGTCGTAATAGAATCCAAAGCCGAGATACTTAATACCCTTAGGTTTATCAATCTTGCTCTTGGTAGCGTTCACCTTTAATCCGAGTCTATCCTCGATGAATCGAGTGACACTCTTCATAACACGCTCAGCCGCCTGTCTGCTTCCGACCATAATAATACAATCGTCCGCATATCGAACAAAATCCAGCCCCCTTGCTTCCAACTCCTTATCCAGTTCATTGAGCATGATGTTTGCCAACAGCGGGGAAATATTCCCTCCCTGTGGTGTTCCGATAATAGAATCTTCATACTCATCACCTATCATGATTCCACTGACTAAGAACTTTCTAACGATAGAGATAACGTCTCCGTCCTTGATTGTCCGACCGAAAATGGTCATCAATTTGTCATGGTCTACGGTGTCAAAGAACTTAGCTAGGTCGATGTCTACTATCCAACTGTGGCCATCATTCATCATTTCAAGTGCTTTAATGACCGCCTGCTGTGCACATCGATTGGGACGGAAGCCGTAGCTATGCTCATGAAACTGTTCCTCAAATATCGGAGTAAGCACCTGCGCAATTGCCTGTTGTACAAATCTGTCTGTGACCGTGGGTACTCCAAGATTTCGTACACCTCCGTCTGATTTGGGTATCTCCACCCGTCTGACCGGTTTCGGCTTGTATTTCCTTGTCCGCAATTGTTCCTTGATTGTTTCGCCGTTTTCCGAAAGGTAATCTTTCAGCTCGGTGTATTCCATTCCGTCTACACCGGCTGCACCTTTGTTTCTGACGACTTGCAGAAATGCAGCATTGAGGTTATCTTTGCTCAAAATCTGCTCCATAAGACTACTTGTGTCCATGCGTTGTTTCCTTTCTGCCCCTTTTGCCTTTGCCATCTTTGACGTCATCGACAGATGTTGCTCAGGCTACGAAGTGGAACGTACTTCAACTGATTGATTGTTCGCCCCTTCACTCCATTCCCATTACAGGAACTTCTTCGCTACTATGGGCTCTGCTGACTTCTCGCAGTTCGTTGTTACTAGGCTAATGGAACCTCTGTGAGACCTCCACGCTTAAGGTGCGCGCTCTTTCCTCTCATCTATCCGCCACATTTACTCGTACTTCCAGCAACTTTTGGACTTCATCTCTTTGGGCAGACTTATCCGTATTTCCGAGCCTTATATGTGATTTCTGTCCGTCGGACCAAGAGTTTGCTTACAGCTTCCTTCAGATTCCACCTCACGATGAACACCCTTGCTGTTCAGCTATACACTTCCTCGTTGCCTAGGCGTGTTCGGGACTTACACCCGTTAGAGCGCGCCCATGGCGCGCAAACCCAAAAAAGCGGCACCCCTGACCGGGATGTCGCTTTTTTTGGTCCTTTGCAGCCCATTTATATAAGAATATATATTTCATAACAAATAAAACTGCCAGTACATGGTAAACGCTTACAGTATATGCATCCTTGACGTAATCGAGTAGGAGGCTAATCCTTAGTTGATTAGCCGACCTCTCACAGCACCGTACGTACGGTTCCGTATACGGCGCTTCTCTAGTTTTCACACACTATTCGATAGTAGTCAAGCATGGCTGCCAGATGGATTCTCTCCCTTGTACAGTTCAGATTCGGGCATCCAAACCAGTGGATTATCTGCATTTCTTTCATTTTCAGTTCTGTCATAAACTGCTCCTTTCCGGGCATTTCTCCCTGTAAACATTGTTATCAATTTCATTCGTCCGGCGGTCTGGCGTGCGCTTTCCTGTCATCTGCAGTCGTCTCAGACTGCCTCTGCCTGCAAACTCCTGGTAGACTTCCAGGGTGCACTTATCATTTGTGATATTTTTTTGCATTTTTATCATTTTTTCTGGCAAATAAAAAAAGCTGCACCACCATTTCTGGTAATGCAGCCTTAAGCATATTTTGATTCTTCTTATGAGCGTATAAAGCAAATCGCCCAATGACAAATCTTCCGACTAGCCATTAAGCGATTAAACTGAAATTTGTTACTCGTGTTTAGTGTCTTACAAAAGTAAAACCCAAAGCATCCTTTATCGTCTTAAATTCCATAATTATGCCCGGCATGGATGAAATCTTCGGTTTCAATGTCAGATCAATTCGTCCATTTCCTGACTCTTTATTTGATCTTATATAATATCGAGAGGACAATCCTTCTATATTCTCTTCGTGCACCCATATTCTCTGATCAAGAAGGGATCCTTACTATTCTTCTATTTCTATCTTAAAAATATTTAGTACGTCTACATCAGGGCACGAAAACTTTATAACACCATCTGGCTGGCTAGGAAGTTTTCCTCCATATCTCAAAATATCTATATAAGGAAACGCTACATGCATTGCCATGGGACATAGATTTCCTCTTTCAGTATCAAAATCATAGCTGTCGCCAACTTTATGCCCTCTGTGGCATCCCATAGTTCCCTTTTTTTCTACTAAGGTTATTCTAATCTTTGGTTTATTCATTACCTTGTCACCTCGCTTAAATCCAAGTCTGTCAGCATTATCATATGTATGATGATGGTAATTAAATAGCAGATTCTATCCACAAATTCATCGGATAATCCAGATGATCATCTCATATCCAAGCACTTTAGTATTTGATTCCATCCCAGTACATAGGACTTGTCACTTCCGCGATTTCCGGAAGCTGTACATCCTTTAACGCCCATTTCTCAAATTCCTTAAATCCGGTACGGTCAACGATATAGCCGATATGTTCTTTTCCTCCCGGTGCATTTGGATCGATATATTCTTTGATATAATCATAGGTATTGCAGATGATCTTAATGATACTTTCTTCATCGATCCATTTGATCCAGTCCTGTCCCAATCTTGGATTTTTCTTTCCGGTCCTTCCAAGCAGTGTTAATTTATAATACTTTTTATCTGATCTCGTCCATGCATAGTTCGGACATACAAGCACACACTCTCCGCATCCTAAACATTTTTCGTGGTTTCTATCAGGATGGAAATTCTTCATTTCAATCGCTCCAACCGATTTTTTCCTGCATGTTTTTTCACAGGCTCCGCAGCTTACACAGCGGTTTGGATCAAACTGAGGGACAGTCATTCCAATTATGCCAAAATCATGCATACGGACTTTACAACAGTCGTTTGAACATCCGGTGAGCGCTATCTTAACATGAAGATCATTCGGGAATATCACTTTTTCGATCTTTCTTGCAAATTCTGTTGTATCATAGTTCGCAAATGGACAGATCGTGTTTCCAACGCATGCCATGATGTTTCTCGTTCCAGAAGATTCATAACCGGTACCCGGTTCTTTTTGATTTACATTTGTTCCTTCGATGATCGGCTGAAGCAGTTTATTTACTTCATCCATCTTCTCATATGGAATTCCAGGAATTTCAAATCCCTGACGGATCGTCAGATGGACTGTTCCATTTCCATAAGTATCTGCTATGTTCTGAATATCACAAAGAAGCTTTGCATCCATTCTGCCGCCCGGAACACGGACCCTGGCTGCAGCAAGGCCTCTCTCCTTTGTAACTCGAAATGCATTTTTCTTTAATTTTTTTGTATTAATATCCATCGTATCCACCTCTGTTAATCAATCAGATTTTTGCCTTCTGTATAATTGAATACCGGACCGTCAAGGCATACATATTTGTCCCCGATTCTGCAATGTCCGCATTTACCAAGTCCGCAGCACATCTTTCTCTCCTGTGAGATCCAGATATGTTCTTCCTTAAATCCTCTTTCAAGAAGTGCTTTGACAGAAAAACGCATCATGGCCGGTGGTCCAACGACAATTGCATGCGCTGTATTCACATCTGACAGTTCAAGCCCAGGAATAAATGCCGTAGCCAGACCAACCTTGTGTTCCGGTGTCTCTGTTCCTGCATCAAGTGTCTGGATCACATGTAACTTCTTTCGCCAATAGGTGAAATCATCACGGAACAGAATATCCTTTTCTGATTTAAATCCGGTGATGATGGTAAAATTCCTGCATTCATCCGGATGATCAGCGAAGTAAGAAATCACACCTCTGACAGGCGATACCCCGGTTCCACCGGCAACGATCACAAGTTCATTTCCCTTATGATCATTTACTTCAAAACCATTTCCATATGGTCCGCGAAGATAGAAATATTCTCCTTTATATTTTTCAAATACTTCGTTTGTAACTTTTCCAACTTTTCGGATCGTAAGATCTACATAACCATCACCGATCCCACTGACAGAGATCGGAGCCTCTCCAAATTTTGGAATGGATACTTCAAAAAACTGTCCTGGTTTTACTTCTCCGTAATACGACATTCGGAATGTGTATTCTATCTCCGTATGTTTCACGATCTCCAGAATCTCAGATTGAAATGGAACATAATCATTTCTATTCATGGTCAATTACCTCCTGCATTCCTGCTTCCAGTTTGTTCAGACAATGGGAATAAGATATATATTCCGGACAGATTGCGTCACATCTGCCGCAGCCTACACACATATGATGTCCGGTTCTCTTTGTATAATCATAGATCTTATGGAGTACTTTGAATCTCATACGTTCCCCATTTGTTTTACGATAACTGCCACCGCCTGCTACATCTGTATATCCATCCACCATACAGGATGCCCATACTCTGCGGCGTTCTCCCATTTTTCCATTCTCGTCATGATACAGATCCTGCATGGTAAAACAGGTACAGGTTGGACAGACAAAATTGCAGCGACCACAATTGATGCATCTGCTGTTGTACTCCTGCCACATGGAACTTTTTATAATTCTCTGGTCAAGGTTTGCCGGAATATGAACCGTTGTCTGATTCTCAGTCACATACATAGGCGTAATATCTGCTCTTTCTGTTTTCCGTTCAGCAAAAAGGGAATCCAGATTTCTGTTTTTCACATCAACCTCATATTTTCCTGCTATTTTGTTAACAGCAAGGTCATATGCATCTGTTTTGTTAGTTCCCATGGAAACACAAAAACAGGTCTGATCGCTGCTGTTACATCCCATCAATACGATCAGTGTGCGCTCTCTTAAACGCTGATAATAATAATCCGGTGCGCCGTTTTTCAGATACATTTCATCAAGTCTCTCAAGCGCATGAACGTCACAGCTCCTCACAAAGATCACAGCTCCTTTTTTTCTTGCAGAAGCTTCTGTTACCGATTCTTCCGTAAAGAAAAACAGCGTCTCCGAAACAGGTAACAGCACTTCTTTAAAAGAATAGTCAGACTTTCTGTCAAATATGATTTCCTCCACACTGTTTATTTCCGCATAGCGGACGCAGTCTGTATCTGACAATCTGCCGCCTCCACAAAATACTTTCGGTGCATAGATCAGATACTCTTTTTTCAAGGTCTCTAAGACCTGATTCATATCATTCGTATCCAGGATATATCCCATAGTTTCCTTCTCCTTTCAGGCAGTCCATTTTTTCGTAACAAAAAAGAACTTGTTCTGATATTAATTTATCAAAACAAGTCCTTTTCCTCCGTGATTCAAATCACGCCTACTAAATTTTTATTCATGTGCATGATCCAGCAGGTCCTTCATATCTTTGATAATAAAATATCCTTTTTGAATCTCCAACAGCCCTTCCTCTTTCAGTGATTTAATGACTCTCGATGTGGATTCTCTTTTAGCACCTACCATATCAGCCAACAATGTGATCGATAATTCGAATTTCACTTTCATTCCATCATCGACTACTTCGCCAAAATCTCTTCCCAGCTTCCATAATTTTGCAGCGACCTGTGAGGTCAGATTGCTTCTGTTTGTTGTATTGGACAGCTGACGGTATAATCTCCGGATTTTTTCTGCTTCCGAGCAGATAATTGCTCTTGCAAGTGTATCATCTTCGAGTAATTCAAGAAAATGATTACGCTGGATGACCAATACGATACTCTCTACAAGCGTCTGACAGCTGATGGAGGCAATCTCCTGTTCAAGGATTACTTCATTGAGTATCTCACCTTTTCCACACACGAAAACTACTTTTCTGTTTCCCTGGTGATTATAGCGATATAAGATAACATTACCTGAAACCAGCAGATATATAGATTTCACCTGTTCCCGTTCACGAAACAGAATTTGCTGCTCCGAATATTTCTTTAATATAGCATAAGATATTATTTTACTCTTCATTTTGGGTGAAGCTTTTTCAAAGATAGCTATTCTCTCTATTGCATCATATATCGTCATGAAACCACTTTTCTCCTCGGATAAAATTATTATCGTTTTCTGTTATTACTGTTTTTGGGGATCAGCTTTTTCACAATTTATTATATTACAAATCTCACATTTAGTTAAATGATATTTTTCATAGCCCTTACCGCGTAATTACTTCAACAAAGCTGCAAGGTCTTCCTCTGGAGTAGTAATCGGTGCAATGCCGTAATTCTCTACCAGAAAGTTTAAAATATTAGGTGACACAAATGCAGGAAGAGATGGGCCGAGGCGGATGTTCTTGATTCCAAGATGAAGTAGTGTCAGCAGGATGCACACAGCCTTCTGCTCATACCAGGAAAGTACATAGGAAAGTGGAAGATCATTCACGCCACATCCAAATGCATCCGCAAGAGCTACTGCTACCTGGATTGCACCATAGGCATCATTGCACTGTCCCATATCCATAAGCCTTGGTAAGCCGCCAATTGTTCCAAGGTCAAGATCATTGAAACGATACTTTCCACATGCCAGTGTAAGCACAATGCTGTCATCCGGTGTCTGTTTTACAAACTCTGTGTAATAATTTCTGCCCGGTTTTGCTCCATCGCATCCAGCTACCAGGAAGAAATGCTTGATCGCACCATTTTTTACTGCTTCCACTACAGTTCCTGCATTTTCAAGGATGAATCCATGACCGAAACCTGTAGATACTTCTGTTCCGCCATTAATTCCTGTAAATACCCTATTCTCAGCAAAGCCACCAAGCTCTAATGCTTTTTCAATAACAGGGGTAAAATCTTTTTCTTCACCAATATGCACTGCACCTGGGAATGCAACCACTTCTGTTGTAAACACTCTGTCTGCATAACTTGCTTTTGGAGGCATCAGACAATTGGTTGTAAAAAGGATCGGTGCAGGAAGATCAGCAAACTCTTTCTGCTGGTTCTGCCATGCTGTTCCAAAATTGCCTTTTAAATGAGGATACTTCTTTAATTCAGGATAAGCATGCGCTGGCAGCATCTCACCATGGGTGTAAATATTGATGCCTTTCCCTTTTGTCTGCTCTAACAGAAGCTGGAGATCTTTCAGATCATGACCTGTCACTACGATAAATGGACCTTTTTCCACAGTAAGCGAAACGGTAACTGGTACAGGATTTCCGTAAGTTTCTGTGTTTGCTTTATCAAGAAGAGCCATACATTTCAGGTTGATCTCACCGACCTTTAGTACAAGCGGAAGGAGTCTTTCTGCCTCCTCTTCATATCCAATCGCAAATAATGCCTCGCAGAAAAACTTATTTACTTCTTCATCTGTATATCCCAATACTGCTGCATGGTATGCATAAGCAGCCATTCCTCTGATACCAAATAAGATCAGAGACTTCAGGGACCGAATATCCTCGTCGGCATCCCACAGCTGATTCATATCATATTCATCATTTCTTCCGCATGGAGAACCGCAGGTACTGCAATCCGGAACAAGCTTCTGTTTTTCAGCCCGGACTTTTTTAATCATTTCACGGATAGAATCATCATCAAAGCTGACATTTGTGATAGTGGTAAATAACCCTTCGATAATTGCCTGATAAGTACTATCTGCCAGAACTGTTGACCCTTCTGTGGCTCTTGCAAGACCGACCAGGGCTCCTGTCAGTTCATCCTGTAATTTTGCAGTACCTGATTTCTTTCCACATACACCTGCATTTCCGGTACATGCGCTGCATCCTGCAGTCTGTTCACACTGATAACAAAACATTTTATTTTCCATAATATATACTCTCCTTTTACCATTTTATATTCTTACTATCGGTCAGAGGCGCCGATGCTTTAACAACAATCAATTCCAGCGTATCGTCATCTTTATTACAAATATTCATTTTTGTTTGAAACGGAATTTTCAAAACGGTTCCTGCCGGATATTCGTGTGTTTCCTGTTCTCCAAGCTTAGCAGACAGCCTTCCTCGGACAACTGTCATATACACACCTTGGGCATTAGAAACATGCTCCGGCAGACATTCTCCTTTATTCAGGATCATATGCATATAATGGATATTTTCATCCATTATGATTTTTTCAATCGTCTTTTTATTTTCCTGCGTTAATTTATAAATCTGTTCAACCATGTGGAAACCTCTTTTATCTTTCTTCAATTGCCTGGACTGGACAACTATTCATCGCATCATTTGCGGATGACACATCGTCAGCATCAACTTCCTGATCAACTGCCTCAGCCACACCTTCCTGATTCATGTAGAACACCTTTGGACACAGTCCATTACACAATCCGCAGCCAATACATTCTTCATTTACAAAATATTTCATTATCAGTCCTCCTTATACCTTCACATCCGGATTTTTCTCTCCGAATTTTTCTTTTAAAAGCTCTGCGATCTCTGCTCTGTTCTTTCCCTGTTTTTCCATCTTTTTGGTTGTTTTATATGCTGCAAATAAAGCAGATGGCCCAATTTCAGAACTGAAATACCCTATCCCCTGGATTCCCCTTACATCTATTTTCTCAAATTCTTCTATTCTATCTTTCCAATATTCATATGCCATATTTTGTTTCCCTATTCCTTAATGGTTCCATCAATTCCAACTGTCACCACCTGCCATGGAATGAATCTCCCGCTTGCCTGTAATGCTTTCTTTGCTGCCATTTCCAGACCACCGCAGCAAGGGACTTCCATTCTAACGATCGTCACCGACTGAATAGCATTCTTTGCAATAATTTGCGTCAACTTTTCACTGTAATCCACTGCATCCAACTTTGGACATCCGATCAGGGTAACCTTTCCCTTCATGAAATCGTCATGCATAGATGCATAAGCATAGGAAGTGCAGTCTGCAGCAATCAAAAGCTTCGCGCCCTCAAAGTACGGAGCCTGGATACGTGCCAGCTTGATCTGAACCGGCCAGTTCGAAAGTCTGGAAAATGGCTTTTCTGTTAATTGCTGTTTTTCTTCCTGCACCTCTTCCCTCTGAATCTTCATTACTCTGGAACCCGGGCAGCCACTATGCTTATATAACTCTTTAGGCGTATGCTCTTTTTTCACTGCGGCTTCATCATATTCAGGAGCTTCGCGCTCTTCAAATGTAATGGCTCCGGTTGGACATCCCGGAAGACAGTCCCCAAATCCATCGCAAAAATTCTCTCTTACTAACTTTGCCTTTCCGTCAATAATATCGATGGCTCCTTCATGACATGCATCGGCGCAGATTCCGCATCCATTACATTTTTCCTCATCTATATGGATAATCTTTCTGATCATTTTATGTACCTCCTTGTGATTCTTTTTTTCTTTGTTTTGCTTTTCTGATGTCATCATAGTATAATAAACAAAACTTGTATGTTTGATTTCAAACAAATGGAGAAAATTTATGAAAAAATATATTTCAGTTTTACGGACAAGTCCTTTTTTTTCAGGACTTACAGACGAGGAGATCCTTTCCGTGCTTCATTGCGTAAATGCCACCTCTATTGTCAAAACAGAAGGAACCTATATTTTCCGTGCCGGTGATTCTACAGAAGAGATGGGACTTGTTTTATCCGGTTCTGCTCTTATTATTCAGGAAGACCTGTGGGGACACCGAAACATCTTATCACGTTGTAAAACCGGCGATTTCTTTGGAGAGCCTTATGCCGCCAAACCTGGTTCTGTGTTAAATATCAGTGTTGTTGCAGAAAAAAACTGTGAGATTCTTATGCTTAATGTCAGGCGTCTGCTTGTCACCTGCCCTACAGCCTGTGATCATCATCAGAAATTAGTCCGAAATCTGGTAAGTGTTCTGGCCAATAAAATCCTGATCTTCAATGACAAAATCACTCACATAAGTAAACGCACTACAAGAGAGAAACTGCTTTCCTACTTATCGTCAGAGTCCATTAAGCACTCGTCTCTGTCTTTTGATATTCCTTTTGACCGCCAGCAATTGGCAGACTTTCTCTGTGTAGAACGCGCTGCAATGTCTGTTGAATTATCAAAACTACAAAAGGAAGGATTGTTAAAAACCAACAGGAACCATTTTGAACTCCTGACTTGATAATATATAATTCGATTCTGAATATCAGTATGCCGGAAGATACCAATTTATCAGAACATAGTGAAGTATTTTTCCCATCGCAAGCATGATTATTCAGCGACTGCAAAAGAATTTAATTGTTCGTATGGGCAGGTTTATTCATGGGTAAATAAGTATAGCAAAAAAGG